>JAISDL010000066.1 GCA_031264825.1 Accumulibacter sp.
TTTCAAATCGACGCCGAAGTCCCCGGAAAACAAGGCTTGACCGGGGTTTGGCATATTGAGGTGCATAGGTTGGGGTGAGCGGAGCGAACCCCAACATGCGGCAAATGACCGCGTGAAAACCTGACGAACAAAGCGATGCGGCATGGATTCCCCACTTTCCCCATGACAAGGGGGAAATGAAGGGGGTTACCGGCGTTTCGGCAAGCGTCGGCGCGTTTTCAAGCCTTCCCAACCCGCCCTTATCACGTCATTCATGCGCCTGCGGAATCGTTGGGGTTCGCTCCGCTCACCACCAACCTATACCGCCGCTGGGAACGGCACGCCGTGCCCCTACAAAGACTTTCGCGCCTTTCGCGGTTGAAATCGGGTTTCATCTGTCTCCTGTTTCCCGTCTCCTGATTCCTGATACGCCTGCGGAATCGTTGGGGGCAGCATAGCTCACCACCAACCTATCCCGGCTTCACTTTCGAAAAACGCTTCCACGGCCATTTCAGTTGCCCCTTCAAATCCTTCGGCATATACGTCGTCCACTCGCAGGCTTCCGCGTAGGCAACCGCCAGAACGGGGTCTTTTTTCCAATCCGAGAAGTATCTGGCGACCGCGCGTTTCTCGAACAAATGCTCCAGCGTTGCATTCACGATGCAAAGCCTGATTTCTTCGTCCGAGTTTTTATACAGGGAGGCCAACCACGCCTTGATTCTTGCAAGAATCTTGCTTGAAGCCTCCCTGTCTTTCCAGAAATACGCGAACCAGTTCACCAAGTCCCATCCCGCTTCGTAACGGCCGTAACACCAATCCACATCGAGGTTCAAGCGAATACAGCGATCAAAATATCGAATGAGAAGTTCCGCAAACTCGTTTCGACACAAGGGTGGGCTTATTCTTTCCACGTATTCCGGCTTCAGGAGGTATTCGTAAAGGCTGGCCAGGATCTCGATATCGTCCGACCGCATCCACTTGAGAAGCGTTTTTTTCGGAATCTTCGGATTCTCTTTCCGTTCGAAGGCATCAAAGATCAGAAGCAGTTCTTCTTCGTGCATCCTTTTACCCTCATGGAACGGGCGCGATACGTTTTGAAGGAATGCGAATTTCGATTCGATTACTATTCGATGCCGTCAAACCCGCTAAATCAGCACTCGTCCGAGGTACCAGAAGATCGCCGCGATCAACGCGCTACAGGGGATCGTCAGAATCCACGCCCAGACGATTGTGCCGGCGATCCCCCAGCGCACGGAGGAGGTGCGCCTCGTTGCGCCGACACCGACGATCGCGCCGGTGATCGTGTGCGTCGTCGAAACCGGAATGCCGCAGATCGTGGCGAAAAACAGCGTCACGGCACCGCCCGTCTCCGCGCAAAACCCGCCGACCGGGCGGAGTCTGGTGATTTTCTGCCCCATCAGTTTGACGATCCGCCACCCTCCGAAAACCGTCCCCAGGCCGATCGCAACGTGGCAGGAAAGCACGATCCACAGGGGCGCGGAATCGCTGCTCTGCAAATAGCCTCCGGAAAGCAAAAGCATCCAGATGATTCCCATCGTTTTTTGCGCGTCGTTTCCGCCGTGCCCCATCGCGTACGCGGAGACGGAAAACAACTGGAGCCTCCGCGACCAGATGTCGACCTTGCGCGGCGTGCTTTTCCGGAAAAACCAGGAAACGAGGATCATCATGAGCGACCCCAAGAGCATACCGAGCAGGGGCGAGATGAAAATGAAGGCGACGGTTTTGACGACGCCCGACAGAATCAGCGACCCGAACCCCGCCTTGGCGATCGCCGCACCGATCAGACCGCCGATCAGCGCGTGCGACGAGGACGATGGAATTCCGTAGTACCAGGTGACGATATCCCAGAAAATCGCGGCGACGAGCGCGCCGAATACGACGTGGTAATCTATGATGGAGGGGTCGATCGTTCCTTTTCCGATCGTCGAGGCGACGTGAAGATCAAAAACGACGATCGCCGCGAGGTTGCAAAACGCCGCCAGCGCCACCGCGGTGTGCGGCTTCAGAACGCGGGTCGAAACGACGGTGGCGATCGCGTTGGCCGCATCGTGAAAACCGTTGATGAAATCGAATACAAGCGCCATGCCAACCAGCAAGATGACGACCCACAGGCTGATTGACGTTGGTTCCATGGATTTTTTTCAGGAATTCTCGAGAACGATGCCTTCGATGATGTTCGCCACGTCGTCGCAGCGGTCCGTCACGACTTCGAGAAGTTCATAGACCGCCTTGAATTTGATGAGTTCGCGCACGTCGGGTTCTTCGCGGAAAAGCCGGGACATCGCGCCGCGCATTTCGCGGTCGGCGTCGGATTCGAGTTGGTCGAGTTCGAAGCAGATTTTGAGAATCTCGTTCCCGTTGTCCATCGAGTGCAGGAGATTGACGGCGTCTTTGACCCGTTTGCAACAGGCGTGGCAGATGTCGCCGAGTTTGACCGCTTCGGGCGTGACGCCCCGGACGTTGTAGAGCGTAATCGCGTGCGCGACGCCCTGGATCAGGTCGAGAATGTCGTCGAGCCCCGTCGTCAGTCGGTGGATTTCGTCTCGGTCGAGCGGCGTAATGAAGGATTTGTGCAACTGCCGCATCGTTTCATGCGTGATGTCGTCCGCGTGGTTCTCGATCTTGCTGATGAGTTTCGCCAGCCTGATCGCCTCTTCTTCCGACTCGTTCAGGACGGCCAGCAGACTGACCAGCGCTTCGCTGCCCAGAACGATTTGCTCCGCAAGAGCGTTGAAAAGGCCAAAGAACTTGCCCTCTTGGGGCATAAAACGCGCAAACATTTTTTATTCCGGTCTTTTGTCACGACGGGCGGCATTCTATCATCAAAGCCTGACCATCTGTAAAATGAATGTAAAGTCAGAGGACAGATGTCAGGTATCAGGGATCAGATGTCAGGAATCAGATCAGTTAGCGGCGGCTTCGCCGCCGGATAGAATCAACAAAAACTCCGATCGGTTTTCATCTGATCCCTGATTCCTGAGGCCGAAGGCCGTTCTGTCTTCTGTCTTCTGATCACCAACATCGCGACGAGCATCACCGCGCCGAAGCCGGCGACGGTATGGTTGATCGAAACGCCGAGAGCGTTCATCGACGAATATACGGCGACGAACAGCAGCATCGCCGAGTTTTCCGCGAAGTTCTGTATCGCCAGGGCGTTGCCCGCGCCGACGCTGACGTGCCCCCGCCGCTGGAGAAGCGCGTTCAGCGGGACGATGAAAAAACCGCCGCACACTCCGATCAGACCCATCACCAGCGCGGCGGCTTTGAAGTCGCGGACGAAGGTCAGCGCGAGGATCAGCGGACCGAGCGACAAGCCGCCGACGAGCGCGCGCGAGGCTTTTTCCAGGGGGACCAAGGCGCCCGCGAGCGCCGCGCCGACGACGATGCCGACCGAAACGATCCCCATGAGGTTGGCCGGCGTACGGTTGTCCGCGATCGACAGCGCGGCGGGAACCCATGCGAAGAGCAAAAGGCGCAGGGTGATTCCGCTCCCCCAGAAAACGCTCGTTCCAAGGAGGCTGAAACGCGCGTCGGGGTCGGAAAACAGCGTTTTCAGCGAGGCGAAAAAATCGCTGAAGAAACCCGTCGGGTCGAAGCGCGTTCCGGGTTTTGCCGGGGTGAGAAGCGGGATGAAAAAATTGGCCGCAGTCGCGATCGCGTACGCCGCGACGACGACGGCGAACGCGAGGTCGAGCGAGCGGTCGGCCATAAATCCGCCGAGCGTCACGCCGAGGAGAATCGCCGCGATCGTCGAGCCTTCGAGCGCGCCGTTCGCCTTGACGAGCACCGACGGCGCGAGCATCTGCGAGAGGATTCCGTATTTGGCCGGCGAATAGACCGTCGCGCCGACGCCGATGACGCCGTACGCCGCCAGAGGATTGACGCCCGCGAGCATCAGCAGCGATCCGATGAGTTTCAGGATGTTGGCGAAGAGCATGACGCGCCCTTTCGGGAAGGCGTCGGCGATTTGCCCGACAAACGGCGCGAGCAGGAGAAAGGGAACGACGAACGCCCCCTGCAAAAGCGGGATGAGGCCTTCCGCTCCCCGCGATTTGACGATTGCGATCGCCGCGATGAGGATCGCGTTGTCGGCGAGTGCGGAGAAGAATTGCGCGACGAGGAGCGCCGGCAGACCCGTCGAGAACACCGACCGTGTCAGGGTTTTTTCCATCAGGCGGCCTCGGCCATCTGTTTGAGCGAGACGTAATCGACTTTTCCGGTCTGCAAAAGCGGCAGCGAATTGACGCAGACGAGTTTGCGCGGCAGGGCGATTTCGGGGAGCAAGAGTATTTTTGCCGACTGGTTCAGCGCTTCGCGTTTCAGGCCCGCGTCCGTCGTAAACAGGACGATCGATTCGCCGCGCGCGCTGTCGGTCTTCGTCGACGCGGCGTGCATTCCCACCGCCGTCGCGTGCGCCGCGAGTTTTTCGACGATGTCGAGCGAAATCATTTCTCCGGCGACCTTGGCGAAGCGTTTGACGCGCCCGACGATCGAAAGAAAGCCTTCTTCATCGATGTCCACGACGTCGCCGGTTTCATACCACCCTTCTCCGAGTTCCGAGTTCGGCGGAAGGAGTTTACCCGGGGTTTCATGGCGGTAGTAGCCCGACATGAGGTTCGGCCCGCGAACGTGGAGCATTCCGCCCTTTTCGATTCCGGGGACGGGCAACAAACGACCTTCGATCCCCGGAAGAAGCTGGCCGACCGTTCCCTTCCTGTACGCCATCGGAGTATTCAGCGCGAGGACGGGCGCGGTTTCGGTCGCGCCGTAGCCTTCGAGTACCCGGATTCCGAATTTTTCGAACCAGAGGTCGCGCACGGAGTCGGCGAGTTTTTCAGCGCCGGCGACGACGTAGCGCAGACGGTAGAAGTCATAGGGGTGCGCGAATTTCGCGTAATTTGCAAGGAAAGTGCTCGTCCCGAACATGACCGAACAATTCCGGTCGTAGACGATTTCCGGAATGACACGATAATGCAACGGCGACGGATAGAGGAAGAGCTTCGTTCCGGTCATGACAGAGAGCAGACCGCCCGCCGTCAGGCCGAACGAATGGAAGAACGGCAAGGCATTGAGCATCTTGTCTTCTTCGGAGAAATCGATCACCGCGCGAATCTGCGCGATGTTCGAGAGCAGCGCGCGATGCGAAAGTGCGACGCCCTTCGGTTTGCCCTCGGAACCCGACGTGAATAATACGGCCGCGGTACTTTCGGGGTCGCGCTCGCGTTCGACCGCACGGGGAAAAAGCATTCCGAAAAATATCCGCAGTTTGTCGAAAAACCCCAAGCAGTTCCGCACTTCTTCGAGGTAGAGAATCCTGACGCCTTCGAGCGATGAAATGTCGTCTTTCAGCTTCGCTTCTTCGATGAACGCGCGCGAACTGATGATCGTCGAAATTTTCGCCGCAGTGCAGGCGTCCTGGATGCCCTGCCCTCCGGCCTTGTAGTTGATCATCGCCGGCGAACGACCGCAGGCGCCGGTACCTATCGTCATGCAGAGCGTCGCGACGACGTTCGGCATCAAGATGCCGACGCATTCGCCCACACCCGAATTCTTTTCGACGACGCGCCCCAGTGCGAGTGTCATCTTGAGCAGGTCGCCGTAGGTGTATTCCGGGGATTTTACGTCTTCGGCGATGTTGTACTTCCGGCCATGCACTTCCATCGCGTCGAGAAAGCCCGAATACAGCGTCAGTTTCGGACGCGATTCGAAAAGCATTTTCTGCATCAGGCGGCGCATCGCGTCACCCGCCTTGCGGCGGCGCGCCTTGGGTGAAGAATCTTCCGGCAGCGGGATCACGGCGGACTTCTGGATCGAGAGCGTGATTCGCGGGAACAGGCTGCGCGGAATCCTCCCCGCAAGCCGGCTGAAATACGAGCGCGCCGCGCCGTCGAGGCGAACCGGCAACACCGTCGCGTTCGTCTTGGCGGCGACGAAAGCCGGACCTTCGTAGACCTTCATCAGCGAACCCGTCACCGTGATCCGGCCTTCGGGGAAGATCACGACCGGACGCCCCGACTCGACGAGTTTGACGACTTTCTTGATGCTCATGGGGCTGCTCGTATCGACGGCGAGATAGTCGGTCATCGCGAGGACGAAGCGGAAGAAGAATCGCTTCGTCACCGAGGTATGGACGACGAAAACCGGGTCGAAAGGAAGGAAGAGACCGAGCAGAACCCCGTCGAGAAAGGATTCGTGGTTCGCTATGATCAGTAGCTTCTTCGCGTCCAGGCAATCGACGCTCCCGTTTATCCTGACGCGGAAGAGCAGTTGAAAAACCCGCCGCAGGATGAAGACGATTATTTTTTTCATGACAGTTCCCTTGTTCTTTCAACTCTTTTCAATATGTGCGTATCCGTCGAAGACCGTGTGGAAACGCGGGTCGCGCAAGAGGCTCGCCGGCGTGACCGTCTGACGGTTCCACGGGATTCTTCCGAAAAACCAGAGACGCCAAAATCCCAACCCGGCTTCGGGATTGCGCGACAACAGTTCCGCGAAGGTTTCCACTTCGCCGACCGCCGTACCCGTCGACTCCGCCAGAATTTCACGGACGAAACGCGAACAGAATTCGTTTTCCGAGTTCAGGTCGAATCCCGTATCGTAGAAAATGCCCAGGCGTTTTTGGCTGGCATCGACGATTTTTCGCTGTTCTTCTTCGCTCAAAACTTTATCCAGCCGGCTGATCGCGACGCGCCCCGCCTTCGATTTTCCCACAAAACGCGACAGCGTCGTCCTGCGTGCCGTCGGAAAAGTGCTTTCCGCGACGATGGGCTCTTCACCCGAAACATCGACGACCACGCCGACGTGGTTGGTCCAGCTTCGTGTGGCGACGCCGACCCTTTGAAACGGGTAAATCCGGTTCTGGATGAAAACGACGTCTCCGACGCGCATTTTTTTCCCAAGTCTGGAGACGGTTTCGTGTTTGGTGTCGTCGACCGTCACATGAAAGCCGCTCCACTGCGTCAGGATCATATTGACCTCGCTGGCAAAGACCGGAAGGTTGCAGAAAAGACCGCAGGACAGAATGAAGCCGGAGGCCAGCGCCCGGAGTTTGCGGAAGAAAGAAGTTTTTTTCATGACGTGCTCCCAAAGTGATTTCCGATGGACACATCATAGCCAAAGAATCACAAAAATGTCCTGAAATAACGAATGTTGTGTTATATTGACCGAGAAGTATCAAAAAACGAGACTTTTATGAGCGAACTCAACGCCCTCCTGAGCACGGTGAAAAGAATCCTGAAAAGCCGGGGCATCACTTACCGCGAACTTGCGAAAAACCTGAAACTTTCGGAACAGAGCGTCAAAAGGATGTTTTCCTCGCGGAGAATGACGGTTGACCGCATGATGGAGATTGCAAAGCTGCTCGGTTACTCGCTGGCGGAACTGACGCAGGAAGCCGCCGCCGAACAGCAGCGCATCCGAACGCTGACGCAAGAACAGGAGAAACTCCTGGTCTCCGATACCCGTCTGCTCCTGACCGCCCTCTGCGTTCTGAATCACATGTCGATGCGTGAAATCGTCCAGACGTATCGGATGAGCGAGCAGGAATGTCTGCGCTACCTGGTACAGCTCGACCGCCTTCGCTTGATCGAACTCTTTCCCGGAAACCGGATTCGGCTCATCATTTCACGCGATTTCGACTGGTTGCCGCACGGTCCGATCAAACAGTTCTTCCGCACGCAGGCGCAGGACGATTTTTTGCTGAGCAACTTCGAAAAATCGGGCGAGTCGATGCTTTTCATTCACGGAATGTTCTCGGAGGCGGCGTTTTCACAACTCCACGCGGAGATACAGAAACTTCGCAAGAAATTCGCCGAACTCCATGACGAGTCAATCCCTGCGCCCTTCGCCGAAAAATACGGTGCGAGCCTGCTCCTCGCGACGCGCAGAAGCTGGGAACCCGCCGCATTCGTGAAGCTGAGGGCGGAGGACAGATGACAGAGCGCTCGCTACGCTCGCTTCGTGACCAGTTTTCAGTATTCAGTTGTCGCGTGGGTTGCTCCCATAAGAATTACAGACAACTGACCACAAAGACCGAAGGCCGTTCTGTCCTCTGTCTTCTGTCCTCTGATAAAGTAACGCCATCGCAACTTTGAGACTTCCACCGACATGCTATCCGACCCCTTCTTTTTATTCACCGCGATCACCGCGATATTGCTCATCGCGATATCGAAAGCGGGTTTCGGCGGGATGATGGGGAGCATCGCCGTCCCGCTGGTCGCGCTGAGCGTCAGCGCGCCGCAAGCCGCCGCGATCCTTTTGCCGATCATGCTCGTCATGGATACGACGGGGCTTTTGGTCTTTCGCGGCAAGGCCGACGCGGTCAACCTGCGCGTCATGCTTCCCGGAGCGATGGTGGGACTCGTGCTCGGCGCCGTTTTCTTTCGTTGGGTCGACGCGCGCTGGATCAAGGCGATCATCGGCATCGAAGCGCTTCTGTTCGGCCTCTCGCGTCTGCGTCCGACGGGAAAATCCAACGCCCCACGCCCACCGGAGACGGCGCGCGGCGTGTTCTGGGGCTGCGTTTCGGGTTTCACGAGTTTCATCTCGCACGCCGGAGGTCCGCCGATCCTCCAGTACCTGCTCCCTCAGGAAATGGAGCGCGTCCGCATGGTGGCGACGATGACGATCTTTTTTTCCGTCGTGAATTTCACCAAGCTGATCCCCTACGCGATCCTCGGTCTGCTCGACACGTCGAATCTGATGACGTCGGCTTTCTTGCTTCCTGTCGTCCCCCTGGGCTACTGGATCGGCCTCAAGCTGCTGAAAACGCTTTCACAGGCGCTATTCAATCGAATCATCACCGTCGCGATGATCCTGACCGGCGTCAAACTGCTCTACGACATCCTCTGACCACGACAGCGCGACCCCCTCGTCCCCGTGTTCGCAGGAAAATTCCGCATCGACGCCGACGCCGCCGACCCAGGCCAAGCGTCCCTGAATCCGAAGGCTGGGCAAACGCCGACGCTCCCAGGGAGGAATCCCGGCTTCCTGAAACAGCTTGCTCAAGGGTTTTCGCAACCGCATCGGGTACGGCTTCATGCGTTCGCCGTCGCGCAGCGCCTGAAAAACGAGCGGATTCGCTCCGATCGCTTCCCGGCGGACACCCGTGCCTTTCGCGGCTTCCACGCGGATGACTCCGCCCGCCCAGGGTATCGTTCCCTTTTCCAACGCGCTTTTTACCGCGCATTCGATCGGAAGGTCCGGCGGAGCGGGACGGTGAGGAAGGACGAACAACTCGCCACGGTAAACGCGCAATTCGCCGTCGGAGGTCGAGATACGGGTCTGCGCCGATGCGGCGCCCAACTGGCGGAGCGCCTCCTCTATCCAGCGCGCGTCGGGCATCGAAAAACCCGCGTTCGCCCATAAGAAACGCAAGAGATTTCGCGCACGTGAAAGCGAAAGCGCGTTGAAACCGTCGAGATGTATGCGTCCGTTAGCATTCGTTAGCACATTGCGGTCGATCGCCGCGAGATCGTCGAGCAGCGCGCGGGCCTCGGCAAAGTGTTTCGCAGCGCGGGAGAGATTTCGCCGCGCTTCGGGGAAAGCGGTTTCACAGCGCGGCAGAATATCGTGCCGCAGGAAGTTTCGCCGAAAATACACGTCGTCGTTGCTCTCGTCGTCGACCCAGTCAAGCCCCGCTCGTATCGCATAGGCTTCGATCGCCGCACGCGGAAGGTCCAGAAGCGGGCGCGCGAAAATCGGGCCATGCCGAGCCGCGCGTTCGGACGGCATCCCGGCCGTACCCGCGACGCCCGCGCCGCGCAGGAGGTTGAGGAGCACGGTTTCGGCCTGATCGTCACGATGGTGCCCGAGGACGACCCAGTCCGCCCCGGAGGCAGCAAGCGCGGCGTAGCGCGCGCGCCGCGCCGCGCCTTCGACCCCCTTGCCGCCAAAGCGCGGCACCTCGATTCGAGAAACGGCGACGGGGACTCCGATCCGCTCACCGAACGAGACGCAGAATTCGGCCCACGCGTCGGCCTTCGGGCTGAATCCGTGGTGCGCGTGGAGCGCGGAAAGTGAAAACGGCCTCAATGACGCATCGCGGAAACACTTGAGCGCTTGCAGGAGGACAACCGAATCACGCCCGCCAGACAGAGCGACGCAAACGTGCTCCCCTGCCTTGAGGCGCTTTCCGAAAAAAGCGGCGATACTTTCACCGACGAGGTCGTTCATCCTGAAAATCCTGGGAGGCGCGCCTTGGACGGTTCCGCGTCAGTATTCGACGGGAATGGGGTCGAGGCTCCGCCAGAGATACCAGGTCGCCACCGTCCGCCAGGGACGCCAGCGATCCCCGAACGCGACGAGTTCCTTCCGCGAGGAACGCTCTCCCTCAAAGTAATGCAGGGCGATCGCCCTTTGCAGACCGATGTCGTCGACGGGAAATACGTCGGGGCGCATCAGATTGAAAATCAGGAACATCTCGACCGTCCAGACGCCGATCCCGCGCACCGCCGTCAGTTCGGCGATGATTTCCTCGTCCGACGCTTCCGGCCAGCGTTCTGGGCAAACGTCGCCGTCGGCGAAACGGCGCGACAGGTCGCGGAGATATTCGACCTTGCGCGCCGACAAACCGCATTCGCGCAAGCGCTCTTCGCGTTCGCCCAGAAGATTTTCCGGAACGAGAACCGGAAAAAGCGCGGCGAACCGCGACCAGATGGCGTCGGCCGCCTTGACGGAAATCTGTTGGCCGACGATCGAGCGCGCGAGCGTCGAGAAAGGGTCGCCGCGCGAAACCAGCGAAGTTTTCGCGTAGCGCTTCACGAATCCGGCCATGACCGGGTCGTCTTTCGCGAGTCTGGAAGACGCGCGCTTCCAATACGACGGCATGCTCATGAGAAACCCGCCGCCGCCGGACTCGATACCCGCTTCAAATGGCTTTTGCAACCCGAACGGCAATCGCTCGAACCGAAGCCGTCGACGACGACCTGGCCGGGAGTACGCTGATTCACTTCGCACTCGTCGTCGAAATGATCGAGAACTTCAGCCACGCGGACACCGCGCGCCGCCAGCAGATAGTCGATATGCCAACGCATCTTTTTTTCCGGTGAAAGATGGCGCGCGACCCTTGCCTTGAAATTTTTCCGCGCGCTGCCGGTGTAGACGTAATAACCCGCCGGGAAGTCGAAACATCCGAGCTTCCCGACCTCGACGCGCGCGGGTTCGGAGACCTCGATGAGCAACTGGTAGGTTCGCGCCTCCGGCATCTTCAATCGGCGCAGAAAGGGTTGTACATCCGCTCCGCGCCGATCGTCGACATCGGTCCGTGGCCGGAGATGAAACGCACGTCGTCGCCGAGCGGCCACAGGCGCGTGCGGATCGACGAAATCAGCGTATCGAAGTCCCCTTTCGGGAAATCGGTACGCCCGATCGAACCCTGGAACAACACGTCGCCCGAGACGAGCAGACGCGAAGGCGCGTGGAAGAAAACGACGTGCCCCGGCGTATGCCCCGGACAGTGAAGGACCTCCATCTCGATATTCCCGAAGTTGACGCGGTCTCCGTGTTCGAGCCAGCGTTCGGGCGTAAACGCGTGGAAAACGCCCGACAGGCCGAAAGCCGCGCCCTGCTGCTGCATCGCGTCGATCCAGAATTTATCCGCGCGCTGCGGCCCTTCTATCGGGATGCCCAGTTCCTGCGCCAGGTCGAAGACGCCTCCGGCGTGGTCGAGGTGTCCGTGGGTGACAAGAATCTTTTCGGGGGAAAGGCCGAGGCTCTCGATCGCGGAAACGATCCTCGGAACGTCTCCGCCGGGGTCGACGATCGCCGTCCGGAGCGTTTCATCACACCACAGGAGCGTGCAGTTCTGCATGAAGGGCGTCACGGGGACAACCTGGTATTTGAGGGCCATGGCGGGAATTCGTCTCGAAACGGCAATGGTCGGAGTATA
>JAISDL010000199.1 GCA_031264825.1 Accumulibacter sp.
GACCGACCACCTTCCGCAGGGTTGCCGCCAGGTGCTTGTAACCCGCCTTGACGGGTTCTTGCAACGCGAGGTCGAAGGTATAGCTGAGCGTGCCGACGGTGGCGGTTACGCGGGTGTTGGCGAGGGTGCCGGTCATGGCGTCTTTGGCGCCGTCCGTCGATACGCTGATCAAGCGGATGGAAAAGTCCTCGCGCAGGGCGGCGGGAGGCGCCGCGAAGTCGAGGCGAACGTTCGCCGCGTCGCCCAGGTCGACGCTGTTGCCGGTCGTGAGAATGCTTTGCCCGTCGGCGAGATTGGCGGGCAGGGTGAAACGGTAGTTTTCAAAGTTGGCGATATGCGCGCGGGTAGTTCCTGTCCAGTGGTCGATATGCAGGGTATTACCCTTGCGCGCTTCGCCGGAACTGCCGGTAAATCCGCCGGTGAGAACGGTGGTGTTGGTCAGGTCGGCGTCTCCCGTGAGGGTTACGGTGTTGTCCGTGGCGTCGCCGCGGTATTTTCCGGTGACGAGAGTCACGGTCTTCTTGAGCGACATCGTTCTGTATTCTTCCGAGGCGAAATAGTCGCCGCTGTGCCCGCCGTGAATCGTGTGGCCGATCTTTCCTCCGCTGATCGTCACGGTGTTTTGCGTGGCGTCGCCGTCCTTGCTTTCTCCGCCGGTGGCAAATCTCGCGCGCCCGCCCGTGAAAGTGACGGTGTTTCGCGCGGCGTCCCCGCCTGCGCTCTCCCCGCCGGTGACAAGGTGCACCGTGCCGCCGGTGATGCTGACTCTGTTCTCTGTCGCGTGCCGTGTCCAACTGCATCCGCCGCGAACGCTGCGCGCATCCCCGCCGGAGACGGCGGCGGCGAGGAAAACCGCGAGCACGCAGGCGGAAAAAGCCGCGTGAAACGAGGGCGGGGCGGGGGGTGGGTTCCTATTCCGTCATTCATACGCATGCGGAACGTTGGGCATCGCTCCGCTCACCCCAACCTATGCCGCCGATGGGCACGGCACGCCGTGCCCCACCAAGATCGCGCCCTGGCGATCGGTTTTCATCTGATCCCTGATCCCTGACATCTGATACCTGATCCTATGGACTATTTTGCCGCCCGGAGAGTCGGCAATATTTGCCGACCAGGGGAAGGCAAGGGAGAAAAGCCCGATTTTTTGGCGGGAAAGCGGTGTTGGCACGGGACTTGCATAGACCCCGGCAGGTATTTTTTGGAAGCCGCAGCATGTTCAATAAACTCGACAACGCGTTCGCTTTTCAGGCAACGGCGCTCGGACTGCGCGCGTACCGGCAGCAAGTGCTCGCCGGGAACGTGGCGAACGCCGATACGCCGCACTACAAGGCGCGCGATTTTGATTTTACCGAGGCGCTCAAAGAGGCGATGGCCGGACGTTCCAGCGGAGCAATCTCATTGGCGACGACGAACGCGCGTCACCTCGACGCCGGAGGCGCGCCGTGGTCGGCCCGGCTCGACTTTCGTACGCCTTCGCAGGACAGCGTCGACGGGAACACGGTCGATATGGACATCGAACGCGGAGAATTCGCGGAAAACGCGATCCGCTACGAAGCCGGACTGTCTTTCATCACGCATCAGGTTCGTATGCTCGTCGCGGCGACGCAGAGCAACTGACGGAAAGGATGAACACCGATGAGCGTTTTCAGGGTTTTCAACGTCGCGGGAAGCGCGCTTTCCGCGCAGGGCGTGCGGCTCAATACCGTGGCGAGCAACCTCGCCAACGCCGACAGCGTCACCGGCCCCGACGGACGCGCGTACCGCGCGAAGCACGTCGTTTTCGAGGCGATTCCGCTCGACGACGACGAAGTCTCGCAGGGCGTTCGCGTCCAGCGCGTCGTCGAAGACGAGACGCCGGGGCGGCTGCGTTTCGACCCGGGGAATCCCGCGGCCGACGCGAAGGGTTACGTCATGATGCCGAACGTCAGCGTCGTCGACGAGATGGTCAACATGATCTCGTCGTCGCGCTCGTACCAGACGAACGCCGACGTGATGAACACCGCCAAACAGTTGTTGCTCAGAACATTGACGCTGGGCCAATAAGCCCGGACACGTTTCAAAGGAGTTTTTTTCATGATAGGTGAAACACAAGGTACGACACAGGGCACGACGAATCCCACCGCGTATACGTCGAGTGTCAAGGAAACGCAGGAACGCTTTCTCACGCTCCTCGTGACGCAGCTCAAGAACCAGGATCCGCTCAACCCGATGGACAACGCGCAGATGACGAGCCAGCTCGCGCAGATGGAGATGGTCGAAGGCGTCGAGCGCGTGAATACGACGCTGAACTCGCTCATCGAAGACCTCAGCGTCAGCCAGTCGATGCAGGCGGCGGCGCTGATCGGGAAAAACGTCCTCGTCGAAGGTTCGGGGCTCGTCCTCCAGGAAGGCTTCGCGTTCGGCGGCGTCTACCTCCCCGAAGCGGCCGACAGTGTGACCGTCCACATCTTCGACGCGAGCGGCGCCGAGGTTCAGACGGAATCGCTCGGCGCGAAGAGCGCCGGTACCTTCAATTTCGCGTGGGACGGGACGGTCGGCGAAGGTGATCAGTTGGCCGACGGCAAATTCACGTTCAAGGTCGAGGCGACGAGCGGCGGACGCAGCGTCAGCGCAACGCCGCTTCAGCTTGGCATGGTTTCTGCTCTTGTTCGTTCAGGCAATAGTTTCCTGCTGGACTTGGGCCCCTTGGGTTCGGTCGATTACAAGAGCGTCCTGCAGGTCATTTAAGGTTTTCGGAGAATAAAAATGGCGTTTCAGCAAGGTTTGAGCGGTCTCAACACGTACGGGCGCGCGCTCGACGTGGTCAGCAACAACATCGCCAACGCGAGCACGGTCGGCTTCAAGCCGTCGGAGGCGCACTTCGGCGACATCTACGCGGGCGCGTTGAACGGCATAGCGAGTTCGACGCAGGTCGGCATCGGCGTCAACCTGCTCGCGGTTCAGCAGATTTTCTCGCAGGGCAACGTCTCGACGACGAACAACCCGCTCGATGTCGCGATCAACGGCGGCGGCTTCTTCCGTCTGCAAAAGGATACGGTCGACCAGACGGGGTATTACACGCGCAACGGCCAGTTCCATATGAACGAAGAAGGCTATATCGTCAATTCCAACGGCGGCTACCTGACGGGCTACGTCTCGAACAACGGCGTCTCGGTCAATTACGCGACGATCGCGCCGCTCAGCGTCGGGAGCGGGAGCATCCCGAGCGCGCAGACCGGCTGGATGACGCGGCTCAACGCGGGCGAGGGCGGGCTGGAACTCGGCGTGAACCTCGACAGCCGCGACAA
>JAISDL010000206.1 GCA_031264825.1 Accumulibacter sp.
CTCGACGACGATGAATTCCCACGGCTGCTGATTACCCGCCGAAGGCGCCTGCATCGCCGCTTCCAGAAGCTTTCGGACGGCGTCTTTCGGAACGGACTCACCGGTAAAGCGACGAACGCTCGTTCTTTCGAAGATTTCTTTCATCTGCCCACCCCTTCAAAAAAGTCGGAAAATTTTGCCAGAACTTCAACAGGATAGCGCTTTTTGGGTTCAGGAGACAGGAGACAGATGTCAGGAGACAGAAAAGTTAGCGGCGGCTTCGCCTCCGAAGATAAAGCAAGCAAACACCGATCGGTTTTCATCTGTTTCCTGTTTCCTGTTTCCTGTCTCCTGTTTCCTGACGCGAAATCGGCTAAAATTCCAGTTTCACTTCGGGAAAATTGGAGAAAATACCATGTCTATGGCGGATCGTGACGGCTTCATCTGGTACGACGGAAAACTCGTGCCCTGGCGTGAAGCGACAACGCATGTATTGACCCACACCCTGCACTACGGGATGGGCGTTTTCGAGGGTATACGCACGTACAAGGCCGACCGGGGCGTCGCCGTCTTCCGTCTGCGCGAGCACATGGATCGCCTTCTCGATTCCGCGCATATCTTTCAGATGAAAGTCCCGTTCGAGCGCGACGTCCTGCTCGAAGCGCACAAGGAGGTCGTTCGCGCCAACAAACTTGAATCGTGCTACATCCGCCCGATCATCTTCTACGGTTCGGAAGCCCTCGGCATCGCCACGTCCGCGTGCAGCGTCCACGTCGCCATCGCCGCGTGGTTCTGGGGCGCCTACCTCGGCCCCGAAGCCCTCGAAAAAGGCATTCGCGTCAAAACCTCGTCGTTCACGCGCCACCACGTCAACGTCAATATGTGCCGCGCGAAGTCGGTCAGCACCTACGCCAACTCGATCCTCGCGCATCAGGAGGTCGCGCACGACGGCTACGACGAAGCCCTGCTCCTCGACGTTGACGGCTACGTCGCCGAAGGCGCCGGCGAAAACATCTTCATCGTCAAGAAAAACAAGCTCTATACGCCCGAACTGACCTCGTGCCTCGAAGGCATCACGCGCAGCTCGGTTCTCACGCTCGCCGCCGAACTCGGCGTCCCCGTGATCCAGAAACGCATCACGCGCGACGAAGTGTATTGCGCCGACGAGGCGTTTTTCACCGGAACCGCGGCCGAAATCACGCCGATTTGCGAACTCGACAACCGGCAGATCGGCGAAGGCCGACGCGGCCCGGTCACGACGCGCTTGCAAAACCTCTTCTTCGACTGCGTCAACGGGCGGCTTCCGGCCTACCAGGACTGGCTGACTTTCGTCGGGGACTAATAAAAGCCCAAAAGCGCGCCGCGCGGCGACCAAGGCGAATGCCTCGCGTGGAAACGCCTCCGGAATCCGCCGCCGACGCCACCCCCCTGACACCGCCGGCGGACGCGCCGCGTTGTCTCGTCGTCATGCCGTCGTGGATCGGCGACGCGCTGATGGCGCATCCTTTGCTGATGCGCCTGCATGAGGCCGGTTATGCGCTCGACGCCTTCGCGCCGCCGTGGGTTGCGCCCCTCCTCGCGCGCATCCCAGAAATCGATCGTATCCTCGTCAATCCCTTCGCGCACGGCGAACTCGCCCTCGCCGCGCGCCGGCACTTCGCGCGGAACCTCGACTGCGCGCGCACCCGGCGTGCCGTCGTCCTCCCGAATTCGCTGAAATCCGCGCTGATCCCCTTTTTCGCGGGGATTCCCGAGCGCGTGGGCTTTACGGGCGAAGCGCGCTTTGGACTCATCAACCGGCGTCACGTCCTCGACAAGGCCGTGTTGCCGCGAATGGTCGAACGCTTCGCGCAACTCGCCGAGCCACCCGGCGCGCCCCTCAAGCGTCCGCTACCGGAACCCAAACTCTCCTCAACGCCCGAAGAACAGGCCGCCGCGCTCGAAACCTTTGCGCTCCGAGGGAAAAAATACGTCGTATTCTGCCCCGGTGCCGAATACGGCCCGGCGAAGCGCTGGCCCGCGCGTCATTACGCGACACTCGCCTCCGAATTCGCGCGCCGCGGCTTTACGGTCTGCCTGCTCGGTTCGGCAAAAGATGCGGTGACAGGCGACGAAATCGTCGCGGCGGGCGGGCAGCCGCCCCCGCTCAACCTCTGCGGAAAAACCACGCTGACGCAAGCCATCGACGTGATTGCGGCGTCCACGCTCGTCGTCTGTAACGATTCCGGGCTGATGCACGTCGCCGCCGCGCTCGACCGTCCGCTCGTCGCGCTTTACGGCTCTTCGTCGCCGACGTTTACGCCGCCGCTCTCGAAAAAGGCGCGCATCCTCAGCCTCGACCTGCCCTGCGCGCCGTGCTTTCGCCGCCAGTGCCCGCTCGGGCATTTCGACTGCCTGAACCTGCTCGAACCCGCGCGCGTTTTCGAAGCCAGTATCGCCTCGATTCAGGAAACGGGTGCGGATTCATGAATTCCCCTCTCCCTTCGCGCAACAACCCGGAGAGAGGCGGAATCCGGCGGAAAGAAAAACCATGAAAAATACACGAACGCCCGACCTGTTTGGCGACGGCGGGGAGGATGCATCATGAACGAGAAATCTGTCGCTCACGGCATGGTTCTGGGCGATTACGCTCTGTGGCTGGCGGATATCAAGCGCCGCATCACCGCCGCCCGCCAACGCGCGGTACTGGCGGTCAATGCCGAATTGATCCATATCTACTGGCAGATAGGCCGCGACATCCTGCAACGCCAGTCCGAGCAAGGCTGGGGCAGCAAGGTGATCGAACGTCTGGCGCGCGACTTGCGCGAAGCATTCCCGGACATGAAAGGGTTTTCCCGTGCCAACCTGCTCTATATGCGTGCTTTTGCCGAGGCGTGGGAGAATGCCGAAATTGTCCAACAAACTGTTGGACAATTGCCGTGGGGGCACAATGTGCTCTTGCTCACCCGCTTGAAAGACTCGGCACTACGTCTTCGCTATGCCGAGCAAGCACGTATTGAGGGCTGGTCGCGCACGACCTTGGATCGCAACATCCGAAACCGCCTGCACGAACGTCAGGGGCATGCTGTTTCCAATTTCGACGCGCGTCTACCCCCGCCGCATTCGGCTTTGGCACAGGAATCCCTGAAAGACCCCTATTTGTTCGACTTTCTCGGCTTGGGCGATGATGCGCACGAGCGCGAAATCGAAAATGCGCTGGTACGGCATATCACCCACTTTTTGCTGGAATTGGGCAGTGGTTTCGCTTTCATGGGTCGCCAATTTCGATTGGAAGTCAATGGCGATGAATTTTTCATCGATTTGCTTTTCTATCACGCACGACTCAAATGCTATGTAGTGGTGGAACTGAAGGCTACGGCCTTCAAACCCGAGCATGCGGGGCAACTGAATTTCTACCTCGCCGCCGTAGACGCGCAGGTGAAAGCGCCGGAAGACAAGCCCACCATCGGTCTGTTGCTGTGCAAGACGCAGAACCGCTTGGTGGCGGAGTATGCGCTATCCGGTATCGACAAACCGATCGGCGTGGCGGAATATGAACTGGTGCGTGCCCTGCCGGAACCGCTGGTGACGAACCTGCCGACGGT
>JAISDL010000069.1 GCA_031264825.1 Accumulibacter sp.
GTAACCCGCCCCCTCGGCCAAGCACCACCCCTGGTGCCTCTAACTCGGAGATCGGTGAATCACTGGCAATGTTTCATTATACGGGGTGACGCCGACCCGCGCCATGATCGTTGGGCTGAGGAACGAAGCCCAACGTTCCGCATACGCATGAATGATGTGATAAGGGCGGTTTGGAGGGCATGAAAATGCGCCGACGCTTGCCGAAACGCCATAAACCCCCTTCATTTCCCCCTTGTCAGGGGGAATTTGGGAACACATGCCGCATCGCCTTGTTCGGAAGGTTTTCATTTGGCCATTTGCCGTATGTTGGGCATCGCTGCGCTCACCCCAACCTATCATTGGTGGGGTTTCGTCACTCCGGCGGCGAAGCCGCCGCACACTGATCTGATTCCTGACATCTGATTCCTGATTCCTGATCCCTGGTGTGTTATCATCAATAGTTTGATTTTCCTAGAAATCCCGTGTTTTCTGTCGATCTGCATTGCCATTCCACCGCGTCGGACGGACTTCTTTCTCCGGCGGCGGTGGCGCGCCGCGCGGCGGAGAAAGACATTCGGATGCTGTCGCTCTGCGACCACGACACCGTGGGCGGCCTCGCCGAGGCTTCGCAAGCGGCGACCGAGGCGGGCGTTCGTTTCGTGAACGGCGTCGAAATTTCTTCGGAGTGGCTCGGTCAGCAGGTTCATATCTTGGGCTACGCTTTCGACCCCGGCGACAAGGCGCTCGCTGAGGGGCTTTTCGCCGCACGCTCCGGGCGGATCGAGCGCGCGAAGCGCATGTCGCTCGCGCTCGAGAAGGTCGGGATTCCGAGGTGTTTCGAGGGCGCGATGCGCTACGCGGAGAATCCCGAATTGATCAACCGCGCGCATTTCGCGCGCTACATCGTCGAAATCGGCGTTTGCAAGACGATGCAGCGCGTTTTCGACGCGTATATTTCCCCGGGGCGTCCGGGCTACGTGGAAAACCGCTGGATGAGCATCAAGGACGTCGTCGCTTTGATCCTCGGCGCGGGCGGGATCGCGTCGATCGCGCATCCGGGGCGTTATAAATTTTCACGGAATCAGATGCGTTCGCTTTTTGAAGAATTCGGGAATTGCGGCGGGCAGGCGATCGAAGTCGTTTCGGGCAGCCACAACGCGGAGGAGATCGCGCGATTCGCCCGCGTCGCCGTCGAATACGGTTTCGCGGCGTCGTGCGGGTCGGATTTTCACGGCCCGGGCGAGAGTCGCGTCGATTTGGGGCGCTTCCCGCCCTTGCCGCCGGACTTGGCGCCGATCTGGGACTTCTTCTGAAGATGGCGCGTACCCTTTCGATCCATCCCGACGACCCGCAGCCGCGCCTTCTCGCGCAGACCGCCGAAATCCTGCGCGAGGGCGGCGTCGCCGCGTTGCCGACGGATTCGTGTTACGCTTTCGGGTGCTGTCTCGGCGAGAAGGACGCGATGGAGCGCATCCGCCGCCTGCGCGGTGTCGACGATCGCCACCATTTGACGCTGATGTGCCGCGACCTCTCCCAAATCGCGCAGTTCGCGCACGTCGACAACGCGCAGTATCGCCTGCTCAAGGCGGTGACGCCGGGGAGCTACGTTTTCATTCTGGAGGGGACGAAGGAATTGCCGCGCCGCCTTCTGCACCCGAAGCGCAAGACGATCGGTCTGCGCGTCCCCGACCACTGCGTCGCGCGCGCGCTCCTCGACGAACTCGGCGAGCCTTTGCTGACTTCGACCTTGCTACTCCCCGGCGACGAGTCGCCGCTGACCGAGGGCTGGGAGATTCGGGATCGTCTCGACGACGCGCTCGACGTGATCCTCGACGGCGGACACTGCGGGGTCGAACCGACGACGGTCGTCGACCTGACGCGCCAGCCGCCGGAACTCGTCCGCGCCGGACGCGGTTCGCTGGCGCCCTTCGGCTTTGAAGGCTAGCGAAAAGTATTGAAGGGTATTTGACGGCGATGGATTTCCAGGGACTCCTTTTCAAGATTTGCACGATGGCGCCGCCGATCGTCCTCGCGATCACCGTGCACGAGGCGGCGCACGCCTACGCGGCCTACCGTCTCGGCGATACGACCGCGCAGCGGGCGGGAAGGCTCAGCCTGAATCCGCTCCGCCACGTCGACCTCTTCGGGACCGTTCTCGTGCCGGCGGCCTTGCTCTCGATGAATTTGCCGGGTTTCGGTTGGGCCAAGCCCGTGCCGATCGACCCTGGCCGTCTGCGCGACCCGAAACGCGACGTGTTCTGGGTCGCCGCCGCCGGCCCGGCGTCGAACGCGCTGATGGCGATCCTCTGGACGGCCCTGTTCAAGCTGGTCTTCAACCCTGCCGACGACGTCCCGATGACCGCTTTGGAATCGATGTTTTGGATCGGAATCGGCATCAACCTTGCCTTGATGACGTTCAACCTTCTGCCGCTCCCGCCACTCGACGGCGGGCGGATCGCGATGAGCCTCTTGCCTGTGCCTTGGGCGCGGAAGCTGGGGCGGGTCGAGCCTTTCGGCTTTCTCGTCCTCCTGGGCTTATTGTATTTCGGTTTTCTCGACCGCGTTCTCTCTCCTCTGCTAGAGATTCAGGTCGGTTTCCTTTTCAGGATTTTTCGTATGTTACCCTCTGTTTGAGATGACGATGCACTCAGAACGCGTCCTTTCCGGCATGCGCCCGACGGGAAAACTGCACCTCGGCCACTATCACGGTGTCCTGAAGAACTGGGTCGCCCTCCAGAACGAATACCCCTGTCTTTTCTTCGTCGCCGACTGGCACGCGCTGACGACGCATTACGAAGAAACGCGGGACATCGAGCGCTTTACGGTCGATATGCTCATCGACTGGCTCGCCGCCGGGATCGACCCTGAAAAGGCGACGCTTTTCGTCCAGTCCAAGGTCGTCCAGCACGCCGAACTGCACCTTCTGCTTTCGATGATGACGCCCTTGAGCTGGCTCGAACGCGTGCCAACGTACCGCGACCAGCAAGAAAAGCTCGCGGGGCGCGACCTGACGACGTACGGTTTCCTGGGTTACCCTCTGCTGATGAGCGCCGACATCCTCGTTTATCGCGCCGACAAGGTGCCCGTCGGCGAAGACCAGATTCCGCACATCGAATTCACGCGCGAACTCGCGCGCCGCTTCAACCACATGTACGGGCGCGAACCCGATTTCGAAGAACGCGCCAAGGCCGCGGCGAAGAAGATGGGCGGCAAGGCCGCGCGGTGCCTTTTTGAACTGCGCGAGCGCTTTCAGCGCGAGGGAGACGCCGCCGCGCTAGAAGAGGGACGCGCGCTCCTCCTGGAAGCGCAAAGCCTGTCGAAGGCCGACCGTGAGCGCCTCGCGGGCTACCTCGAAGGCCGGGGAAAGACGATCCTGCCCGAGCCGAACGCACTGTTGACGCAGGCGTCGAGGATGCCGGGACTCGACGGGCAAAAAATGTCGAAGTCTTACGGGAACACGATTTCTTTGCGCGAGGACGAGGACTCCGTCATCCAGAAGGTCAGGCGGATGCCGACCGACCCGGCGCGCGTGCGCCGGAACGACCCCGGCGACCCCGAAAAATGCCCGGTATGGCAACTGCATCTCGTCTATTCGGATGAGGCTTGCCGCGAATGGGCGCAAAAGGGCTGCAAAAACGCGGGGATCGGCTGCTTGGAATGCAAGCAGCCCGTGATAGACGCGATCCTCGCCGAACAGGGGCCGATGCGCGAACGCGCGCAAGCCTACATCGACAAGCCTTCGCGCGTGCGTGAAATCATCGAAGAAGGCAACGCGAAGGCGCGCAAACTCGCCGAAGAATGCATGGACGACGTGCGCCGCGCGATGGGCTTGAACTACGGCTAGGCGGCGCATGGACGCGATTGCGGAAACCCTCGAAACGTCGCCGGAAGCCTTGGGTGCGTTCGCTGGTTTGGCTGGCTTGGCTGTGCCGGACGCTTTGGAAGATTCGGACGCTTCCGGCGCCGAGTCCGCTCCGCTCGCCCGCGTTTACGGCGAGCCGATGGTGCAGTTGCCGCTCGACCTCTATATTCCGCCGGACGCGATGGCGGTCATGCTCGAAGCCTTCGAAGGGCCGCTCGACCTCTTGCTCTATCTGATCCGCAAGGCGAACGTGAATGTCCTCGACATTCCGATGGCGCCGCTGACCGAGCAATATATGACGTATATCGAAGCGATGCGTTCGCGGAACATCGAACTCGCCGCGGATTATCTCGTCATGGCGGCGATGCTGATCGAGATCAAGTCGAGGATGCTGCTGCCGAAGCCGCGAGCGGCTGAGGGCGAGGAAGCCGAAGACCCGCGCGCCGAACTCGTTCGCCGCCTCGTCGAGTACGAACAGATGAAACTCGCCGCCGCGCGCCTCGACGACTTGCCGAGGGCCGAGCGCGACTTCGAGTGGACCGAAGTCTGGGTCGAAAGAGCGGCGCAAAAACGCTTGCCCGAAGTCGACGCGGACGACTTGAGAGACGCCTGGCTGGCCGTCCTGCAACAGGCGAAACTGCACAACCGAAGCGTCCGTCAGTTCCACGAACTCCACCAGCGCGAAGCGCTTTCGGTGCGCGAGCACATGAGCATCATTCTCAAATGTCTTCGGGATCGCGGCGGCTTCGTCGAATTCACGCAGATGTTCGACCCGTCGCGGGGCGTACCGGTCGTCGTCGTGCATTTTTTGGCGATGCTTGAACTTTCGCGCGAACGCCTGCTCGAAATGACGCAGGAAGAAGCGTTCGCGCCGATTTACGTGAGATTATCCGATGGACAACCCGCAAACTGATTTCCTTCAGGGCAACGACGCGCCCGTGTCCGGTGAATTTTCGCCGCCGATCGCCGCGCCGGAGAGCCTCCCGACCGATCCCGGCGAACCCGCGCCGCAGGGCGGTGCCGAGACTTCTGAATCTTCCGAATCCTTCGATGCCTTGGTCGTCGAGGCGACGGTCGATGCGTCCGCCGTGACGCCGGAAAATCCCAAAGAGATCAAGCGCGTGCTCGAAGCCGTCCTCTTGAGCGCACAGCAGGCGCTGACCTTGGCCGAACTTAAGAAAGTGTTCGCCAACGAGATCGGCGCCGATACCTTGCGCGTCCTGCTCGACGAACTCCGCACCGACTACGCGGAGCGACCGCTCGACCTCCTGCAGATTGCGGGCGGCTGGCGTTTTCGGACGAAACCCGAGTTCATGCCCTACATCGCGCGTCTCGACCCCGAAAAAACGCTGCGCTACTCGCGCGCCGTCCTCGAAACGCTTGCGATCGTCGCGTACCGCCAGCCGGTCACGCGCGGCGACATCGAGGAAATTCGCGGCGTCAGCGTCTCGTCGCAAATTCTCCGCGCGCTCGAAGAAAGAGGATGGATCGAGACCGTCGGGCATCGCGACAAGCCGGGGCGCCCCGCGCTCCTGGCGACGACCGAAAAATTTCTCGACGACCTGGGGCTACGGTCTTTAAGCGAACTTCCGCCGCTCGAAACCTTCGATCAGGCGCTCGACCACGAACTGGACCTCTCCGATGCCGCCCAAAACCCGTAAAACTCCCCTGCGTCCCCCCACCGTGCGCAGCGTAGCCAAGAAGCCCGCTTTCTCCGCGACGCCCACCGAAAACCGCCGTGTCCCGAAGAATCCGGCGAGTCCGAAGAATCCGACGCGCGCGCCGAAGCGTAATTCTCCGCCCGAAACCTTCGATGAAGCGCCGACGCGGTCGCGCGCGAAACCCTCTCCGACCCGGAGTGCGCGCGCTTCGACCACCCCACGCGGCGCCGCGAAAGCGCGCTTGATGCCTGTACGCGGCGCGGTGCCGGCAAAGCCCGAACTTCTGAATAAACTCCTCGCGCTGAGCGGCGCCGGTTCGCGCCGCGAAATGGCTCGGCGCATCGAAGAAGGGCGCGTGACCGTCAACGGCACCGTCGCCGAGGTCGGGCAGCGGATTCTTCCGGGCGACCGCGTCAAGCTCAACGACAAGCGCGTCAATCTGAGCTTCCCCGGAGACTCCGTCCGTGTGATCCTTTACCACAAGCCCGAAGGCGAGATCGTCTCGCGCGACGACCCGAAACGGCGCCCGACGGTCTTCGCGTCCTTGCCGAGGCTTTCCGGGGCGCGTTGGGTCGCGGTCGGGCGCCTCGACTTCAACACGAGCGGGCTACTCGTGTTTACCACGTCGGGCGACCTCGCCAACCGCCTGATGCACCCGCGCTACCAACTCGCCCGCGAGTACGCCGTCCGCCTGATCGGCGAATTGCCCGCTGATGCGCGCAAGCGCTTGCTCGACGGCGTCGCGCTCGAAGACGGGCCGGCGCGTTTCGACACGCTCGCGGAAGCGGGCGGGACGGGCGTCAATCGCTGGTACCGCGTCTCGCTCTCGGAAGGCCGGAACCGCGAGGTGCGGCGGCTTTTCGAAGCGGTCGGCCTGACGGTCAGCCGCCTGATCCGCGTCCGCTACGGGCCTTTCGTCCTTCCGCCGGGATTGAAACGCGGCAAGGTTTTAGAACTCGACGCGAAAACCGTTCGGGGCGTACTGCGCGAGCTTGAGGGTGCGCCGCAGGAGGCGGAGGATATTCGGAGTGCGCGGCCGGCGCGCGCGACCCGAATGCCCGATTCAGTGCAGGTTTTGCGAAAGAGGAAACCGTAATGATCACCAAACTCGAACTGAAAAACTTTCGGGGCTTCCGGGATTTCACTCTCGAAGGGATCCGGCCGATCACGCTGGTCGCCGGCGCGAATAACGTCGGGAAATCCACGCTCCTCGAAAGCCTCTTCCTGTTCATGGACAGGAACTCGAGCGACGTGTTCATGAAACTCAATGCTTTTCGTGGAGTTCAGAAGTTGAATCCTTCCCCATCGGTCGTGTGGGAGACTTTGTTTACCCATATGGATACGGGAAACAGGATTGTCGTCTCGATCGAAGACGACGGACAAACACAGTCGCTGACTCTTGGGAAAGACGAGTTTTTTTCGCTTTCTTCGGTTATAAAAGCGCAGTCGCGTACCGACGCGGCGGATCTCGGTATGCCGATATACAATAGTTATCCGCTCGAAACAAACTACGAGTGCAATGAAAGAAAGGAAGTATCGCATTTTGTTTTAAGCGAAAAAGGCATCGCCCTTCATTTTGGAAAATCTGTCCATGCACCAACAAAATATGTTTACTACATGGGCGGGAATATCATCGTTCCGCCTCATCTGGTTGCGGAATTTCTGAGCCAAATCGACCTGGCTGGTAAACACGGCGAATGTATCGACGCGCTGAAGATATTGGAACAACGGATAAAAGACGTTTCGGTCGTCGTGATCGGCGGTATCGGCGGGGTCTATGCCGACCTGGGCGAGCCGAAAAAATTCCCTCTGAACGTGCTGGGCGGCGGCGTCAATAAACTCATGCAGATCGTCGCGACAATGCTTGCCAATCCGGGTTCGATTTTTCTTGTCGATGAGATCGAAAACGGATTTCATTATTCGTTCTTCCCGGCGCTGTGGAAGATTATCGGCAAGTTGGCGGCGGAAACGCGCTGCCAGTTTTTTGCGACGACGCACAGTTACGAGTGCATCAGCGGCGCCCGTGATCTTGCGACTGGCGACCCTGAAGGCAGGCTGTTCCGCTTCGTCCGGCTCGACAAACAGGGCGAGACGGTCGTTCCGCGCATTTTTGAAAATGATTCGTTCGACTACGCGATCCAGAGTGATTTGGAAGTGAGATAGAAATGGAAAGCGGAAAGACAAAATACGAAAGGATCATGTGCCCCAACGTCATTGTTTGCGAAGGACTCGACGCGAAAAATTACCTGATTTGGCTATTGGAAGCGCTGAAATCCGAAGATGCAAGATTCGATCACTTTCATGTGTTCAACGCCGGAGGGGTCGGCGAACTTCCGCGCTTTGTCAAGGCCTTGCCGAATCTTCCAAATTATTCTATTGTCAATACGCTCACGATCGGTAGGGATGCCGAAGGAGATGCCAAGGGCGCAGGCGAATCGGTAAAAAGACTTTTACGTAACACGAATTTCGCGTCACCCGACGCGCCGTGCAAACCGTGCCGACCGAAAGGGTCGGAAAATAGCGTGATTACCGGTTATGCGCTTTTTCCTTCCTTTGAGAGCGATACGGTCGATGGCACGCTCGAAGACCTGTGCCTGGAGACCTTGGCCGGAAAAAATGCCCCGGAAATTTTGGACGTCGCCGACCGTGCGCTCGCGCGCGTGGAAGAGAAATTCGGAAAATTCAAACGACGCCACAAAAACAGATTGCATACGTATCTGTCGCTGACGGATGAGTTCGTTACCGGCAAACTGGGCGAATCGGCGAAATGGGGAGCGTATGACTCCGGTCATCCGAAGTTGAACCCGCTGAAAGAATTCTTGTGTTCGATGGCGGACGCCGCGCACTCCACGCCATGATCGAGCGAAACAGTACGGAGGGGGTGACTTCCTCCCGTACGTGATGATCTCCCTGAAGAGGGAGGTTCCCAACCGTAGGAAAGTTTTTGATGAAATTCAATCTGGAATCCTTCCGCGCCTGGCCGCACAGGAAAATTACCCTGCTCGGCATGTCGGGCGTCGGCAAAACCTGGCTTTCGTCGATCCTCAGGCGGCACGACTGGTTCCATTATTCGGCGGACTACCGCATCGGAAAGCGCTATCTCGACGAACCGATCCTCGACCTCGTCAAGCAGGAGGCGATGACGGTGCCTTTCCTGCGCGAGCTTTTGCGCCGCGACTGGATCGATATTTCGAACAACGTGAAGGTCGACGATCTCGGACCCGTGCTTTCCTTCGTCGGAAAACTCGGCGACCCCAAGCGCGGCGGTCTTTCGTTCGAGGAATTTTCGAACCGGCAGGCGCAGTACCGCGACGCCGAAATCGCCGCGATGCGCGACGTTCCCGCGTTCATCCGCAAGGCGCGGAAAGTTTACGGCTACAACCACTTCGTCAACGACGTCGGCGGCAGCCTCTGCGAGCTTGAAGCACCCGACGTGATCGACCTTCTCGTCGAACATACGCTGATCCTCTACATCCAGGTGACGACGCAGGAAGAAGAGAACGCGCTGATCCGGCGCGCGCAGTCCGACCCGAAGCCGCTGTACTACCGTCCGGCCTTTTTGGCCGAATACCTGCCGCGCTATTTGGAGGAGAAGGGGCTCGCGAAGAGTTCGGACGCCGACCCCGACGACTTCACGCGCTGGATCTTTCCGCATCTTTTCCACTCGCGTATCCCGCGCTACGAGGCGATCGCGGAGCCTTACGGTTATACCGTCACTTCCGACGACATCAACGAAGTCCGCGACGAAAAGGATTTTTTAGACTTGCTCGAAACGGCGATCGCGGGACAGGAATCAGGAATCAGGAGACAGGAATCAGATGAAAACCGATCGGTGTTTCAAAGCTCCTCTCCGGCGGCGGAGCCGCCGCTGACCGATCTGATCCCTGATTCCTGACATCTGATACCTGATAGGCCGAAGGCCGCTCAGTCCTCTGTCTTCTGACCCCAGGTAAACCACGCGATCGCGGCGGCGATGCACTGAACGGCGACGACGGTGGCGACCGAGCCGGGCCAGCCGCCCAGGTTTTCGTACGCGACGCCGGCGACCCAGCTTCCCGCCGCGCCTCCGCCGTAATAGCTCATGAAATAGAGGCCCGAAGCGAGCGAGCGCCCCTCGTCGACGCTGTCGGCGATGAAGCTGATCGTCGTCGATTGGCAGACGAAGACACCGGAAGAGCAGACGATCAGACCGGCGATGATGAGAAGGAGCGGCGACGCCAGCGTCAGGAAAGCGCCGGACATCGAGATGAAGAGCGCGCAGAGCAGGACGCGCCGGAAGCCGAAACGCGCGATGAAGCGCCCCGAAATCGGCGTGATGACGACGCCGACGAGGTAGACGCAGAAAATATTGGCGATCGCGGCGACCGAAAGATTGTACGGCGGTCGAACAAGCGGCAGATTGACGTAGGTGAAGACGCCGACGAGCGAAAACAGGACGCAGAAGCCGACCGAGCACGCGGCGATCAGGCGCGCGTTGCGAATATGTTTGGCAAATATCTTCAGCGCGCCCATGAAATTCCGGTTGGGCGTAAAGTTCCGCGAAGGCGGCAGGAAAAAGACCATCAGCAGCGCGCCGACGAGGATCGACACGGCGAGCGTGAAGAACGCGTTCTGCCAGCCGACGAGGTGGGCGAGGTGGCCTGTGATGAAGCGTCCGCTGAAGCCGCCCATGACCGAGCCGCCCATATAGATGCTCGACATGCGCGGAACCATGTCCTTGTCGAATTCCTCGGCGATGTACGCCAGGATCACGACGATGATCCCCGGAACGAAGAGTCCCTGCAAAAACCGGAGGACGATGACCGTGCGGAGGTCGGAGACCGTGGGAATCAAGGCCGTCGGCACCGCGAGCATGAAAAACGACGCGCAGAGGAGCGATTTGCGGCCGATCGCGTCGGACAACATCCCGATGAAGGGCGAAAGCAGCGCGATTGCGAAGATCGTCGCGCCGACAGTGATCCCGGCCTGTACCGGCGTCGCGTGGAAGGTCTCGATGATCAGCGGCAGAATCGACTGCGCCGAATAAATGTTCAGAAAGCCGAAAAATCCGGTGAGCCAGATGATGAAGCGTGAAGCCTGACGGCGGCTTTCAACGGGCGCGCGTGGAGATTGCGCCGGAAGAGGGGTGTTTGAGTTCATTGTAGGTATGGATTCTCGTTTGAAGCCCCTCGACGGGGAGGGGGAAAAGCGGAAAAGACGAAGGCTTTTTCGTGGCGTTCCGTTGGAAGGCGCCGATCGAAAACGGGAACATGATCGAAAACGAATAAGCGATCGAACCGCAAAACTGGAATGGTATCACTTCAGGGATCAGGTATCAGGGATCAGATGTCAGGAATCAGATCAGTTACCGGCGGCTTCGCCGCCGCAGTGACGAAAATCCACCCAGGGATAGGTAGGGGTGAGTGGAACGAACCCCAACGGGAGGAGGAAATTTCTCCTGCGCGGCAATCGGCGAAGCGCGATCTCGTAGGGGCACGGCGTGCCGTGCCCTATCAGGTATCAGGAATCAGAGGACAGGGATCAGATCAGTTAGCGGTGGCGTTGCCACCGGAGAAAATCTTTGACATACCGATCGGTTTTCATCTGATTCCTGATCCCTGACATCTGTCTTCTGCTCCGGAGCGACCTGAAAGGGATAAAATGTGCGACGCGATCCAGCCGATAAGGGGGCAACGATGAATTGCGACCAATGCGGAACAGCCGTACAAGAGACGACCGGGTTTTGCCCTGAATGCGACCATCCGTTTAAGAGCGCGGAGGATCCCGCTCTGGAAGACCGGCAAGGAACACCCGCGCCGTCTCAAGAGGAACTTTTCAAGGCCGTCATCGGCCCGCAGAACCAGAGTTACTATCTGGAGCGCTTTCAGCGTTTTGAAAAAAACGGCAAAGCCGTCTCATGGAACTGGTCTGCTCTCATTTTCCCTGTCTGCTGGTTCTTCTACAGAAAAATGTGGCGCATCGGAATCCTGTACGTTCTCCTGCACGTTCTATTGTACTTACCCTTGGCTTTCCACTCGGACCCCATTTCGTACTTCCCCGCGAACTTCCCCTCGTACCTCCCCGTGAACTTCCTTCTCTATGTTTCCAAAACATCGGGAAATCCCTTGATCGTCTGGGCTTGCGCATTTCTGTTGATCGGTTTGGCCTTATGGCCTCCGTTGTACGCGAATTCGATGTATTACTCGCATTGTAAAAAGCTGATTGCGGAAGTTACGACAGCCACGGCGCTATCCGCAGGACGGGAAAGACAACTCGCCGAACTTTCCGCGAGAGGCGGTACGTGTGGAACGGTTGTTTTTCTTTACCTCGCAGTGTTTCCAGCGTTTGTCCTGGTGAATAGTTGCGTACGTTCCGTAAATTATTCACGAGTCCTCCCCCGCGGAGATAGCGCTTATACCAGATAAAAGGCGTGTTCAGTGGCTTGTACGCGGCAATGGGACACCCGAAAACTCCAAGGGGTTTTGTGAAAATTCTTGGTGCCCCGAGCCAGGGTCGAACTGGCACGCCTTGCGGCGCTGGATTTTGAGTCCAGTGCGTCTACCAATTCCGCCATCGGGGCAGCGAGGATTCGATTCCCTTTCAAAATCGCCCTGATTGACGTCACTTGGGTGATTGATCTTGAGCGTCACCGTTCAGCTCGACGATTTACGAATGGAATCCGGTAGGAAGCGCGAATTATCCCCGATTCGCCGCGAATCGGCAAGGCGGGGTGCTTTCGTTTTTTCGGCTCATTGCCGTACTTCGCGCGCGTCGGGTGGGGGCGGGAATTCGCCGTTGCTGCGGAAAGGGTTGATGTCGATCCCGCCGCGGCGGGTGTAGCGCGCGCAGACCGCCAAGGCTTCGGGCGCGCAGCGTTTCAGAAGGTCGCAATAGATGCGCTCGACGCACTGCTCGTGAAATTCGCTGTACCGCCTGAACGAGACGATGTAGCGCAAGAGTCCCGCCGCGTCGATCGGACGCCCCCGGTAACGGACGCTGATCGTCGCCCAGTCGGGTTGTCCGGTCACCGGGCAGTTCGATTTCAGGAGGTGCGAATAAAGCGTTTTTTCGACGACGGGGGCCTCGGTGACGCTCAGAAAGCCGGGTTCGGGAGCGTAAGAGGCATAGGGAGTGTGGGTATCGCAATCGATGTCGAGCGCGTCGAGGCAATCGCTCCCTGAAAAGCTGGCAAATCGCCTTGGTACGGCTTCGGGAAGAAAAACTTCGACGCCGACCTTGTCGCCCGAAGCGGCGGAGAGGTCTTTCTCCAAGGTCACCGCGACCGCGTCGGCGTCGGGAAAAGACGTTTGATTGAGCGAATTGAGGTAAAGCTTCAGCGACTTCGATTCGATCAGATTCGGCGTCGTCGCCGGAACGCGAAAACGCCCGACCGCGACGGCGGGCTTGCCTTTCGCGTCGAGCCACGAAAGTTCGTAGGCGTTCCATACGTCTTCGCCGACGAAAGGGAGCGGCTCGGTCAGCCCGATTTCGCGGCGCTTTTCCGCGCGGGGGATCGGAAACAGGAGTTCCGGGGCGTATTGTTCCGTATAAGGCGCGGGTTTGCCGAGCGGCGAGTCGAGTTCGGTTCGCATGGTGGTCGATTATATTAGAAAACCGCGCTTGCCCTCAGGCGGACGTCTGGAAAAAACGTCCGATAGGTAAAAGAATGCCGCGCAAAAGACGACCGAGCGTGGACACTCGGCGACTACACCGCCTCGCGCGTTTTCAGCCATTC
>JAISDL010000090.1 GCA_031264825.1 Accumulibacter sp.
GATCGCCGCGTATCGGTATAATGTGCGGCATGAGCATTTTCATTCCGGGTGATTCGAGGGTCTGGAAGTTCGCAAAGCATGTTCGAATAAAAATTTCAAGGAGAATCCTGTGCTTACAAATCTGATTGGCGGTTTGAAACAAACGGTGAGAATCTTTACCCATAAGGATTTTACAAAAAATCCTGATGCGCCCCAAATTACCGAATTGCAAAAAAGAGCGCTTTGGCTCGGCCTGATCAACAGCGAACAGCTCACCGCGTACATCGACAGTCTGACGACCGGGCTGCCGAAGGAAAGGGTCATTCAGGGGCTGACCGAAGCGTGGGGCATTTGCAGCCAGGACGACGCTTTCGAGAAGATCGACTGGATACGGAAGGGCGGCCATCGCGTCGCGTTCAGTGCGGTATTGCCCTATATTCATATCGGCGACGAGGCCGAACGGAATGGGCAAATAGAAAAGATGCTGAGAGAAAATGCGGAAAAAATAATTTTATCGGCGGAAAACGAGGAAGAACTCGAAGAGGAATTCGAGAGCGAACTGGAAAGGCTGACGGAGTTCGCGGACAATCTGATCGCATGTATCGCCGAACGCGGCGACGACCCCTTTGTCGCCTTCAACGAAGCGAACATGCGCCACGGGATACTGGCGTGGGACTTGGGAAGGCTCGTGACGATCGTGCGAATGTGTTACGACGTGGGGTGTATCGACGAGAAGACGGCGTGGGATATCATAACGAGCGCATATGATGCCGCGGTGAAGGAGTTTCAGGACTGGCGCGAAGTCGCCGTTTCGTATTTGATCGGCCGGGGCGCGTGGGGCGGCGACAGCATGATGCTCCACGGGCTGTACCGCATCGCCGAGAAGGCCTTCGAGAGCGACGACAGCCCGTGGAAAACGATTCCGTTGAAATAATTCAGAAGACTGAGCCTATAGGTTGGGCTGAGCGAAGCGAAGCCCAACGTTCCGCATGTGCAGGAATATCAGGGTCAGGAGACGGGAGACAGATAAAAACTGGGAGTGTGGGCATCCTGCCCGCATCAGAAAATAGAAAATAGAGAAGAGAGAGGAAATAGTGAAAACCGATTTTTACCGCGAAAGGCGCGAAAGACGCGAAAGGTCAAGTATTTTTTCGCGTTTTTCGCGTGTTTCGCGGTTCATGTCTTCTGTCTTCTGAACTCAGCTTTTCAACTGCGCGTAGGTGACGCGCGGGATGTCGAAGCAGTCGGTCGTGCGGCAGTAGGTCGACGGCGACCCCATCCGCGCGACCGGGGTGAAGCCGAAGATGCGGTTGTTCGGGCCGACGTGCGCGTCGTCGACGTGGAACATGAGAACCTCGCCGATGACGAGCGTATAGTTTCCGAGCGCCTGGTGGCTGAAGAGTTTGCATTCGAGGCTCGCGTGCGCCTGCGCGACGCGGGGGACGGCGATCTTGACCGACGGCGCCGTCTGTACGCCCGCCAGGGAAAGTTCGCTCACGTCGGGCGGGAAATCGGCGCCCGAAATATTCATCGCGTCGAAAACATCCTCGGTCACGAGGTTGACGACGAATTCGCCGTTGTCGAGGATGTTCCGCGCCGTGTCCTTCGGGCGCCCGTCCTCGTACTGGCCGATGCTGACCATCAGGTAGAGCGGCTTGTTGGCTACGGCGGTGAAGAAGCTGAACGGGGCGAGATTGACGAGACCGTCGGCATTTTGCGTGGTGATCCACGCGAGCGGGCGCGGGACGATCAGATTCGTCAGCAGCTTGTAGCTTTCGGCGGGAGACGATTGGGATGTGTCGAGCTTCATGAGAACCTCCAGTGAATGTCAAAGAAATTTTTGTGTTCGATCCGCCGCGCCGGATGATCTTCGGGACTTCGTTTTGATGAACCGGCTCGCGGCGTTTCCTGCATTATCCGCCTTTTTTCGACCGGGCGTTTTCGCACTCGGCGACGCGGCGCGCGATATGCGCGAGCGCTTCTTCGACCTGGTCGACGAGGATCAGGCAGACGTCGTTTTCTTCGAGCGCGGAAAGCGCCTCGTCGATCGCGAGGAATTCGCCGTGAATCTTCAGGACTTCGTGCGCGCGCGTCGCGTTTTTCAGACCGTCTTCGAGGAGCGCGAGGACTTCGCCGTCGGCGCGCCCGCGCTGGCATTGGTCCTGGTAGAGGATGAAGCGGTCGAAAACGTCGCCGAGGATTTGCGTCTGGCGGCGGATGTCGTCGTCGCGCCGGTCGCCCGCGCCGCTGATGACGATCGTTCGGCGGCTCTTTTTCGCCGAAGGCATTTTTTCGACCGCGTCGGCGAGCGCCTGGATCGCGTCGGGGTTGTGTCCGTAGTCGGCGATCAGCGTCGCGCCGCGATATTTGAAGACGTTGAAGCGCCCCGGCGCGGTCTGCGAGTCGGCGACGAAGGAAAGGAGGCCGGCGCGGACGCGGTCCCAGTCGATGGCAAGCGCCCACGCGGCACCGATGGCGGCCATCGCGTTTTCGACCTGAAAGCCGACCGCGCCGCCGTGGGTGATCGGGATCGCGTCGAGCGGAAAATACTCTTTCGACGACCCTTCGGCGGCGACGATCGCTTCTCCGTCGAGGTAGACGATGCGGCGGCCTCGCGCGTTGTGCATCGCCATGACGGCGTGGTTTCGGTTCCGTGCGAAGAAAATCACTTTTCCGGGGCAGACGCCCGCCATCGCGGCGACGAGCGGGTCGGCGGCGGAGAGGACGGCGGTGCCGGTTTCGGGGCGGACGTTCTGGACGATGACGCGCTTGACCGCCGCGAGGTCTTCGACCGTGTCGATGTACGACATGCCGAGGTGGTCGCCCCGGCCGATGTTGGTGATGACGGCGACGTCGCAGCGGTCGAAGCCGAGACCTTCGCGCAGGATGCCGCCGCGCGCGGTTTCGAGGACGGCGGCGGTCACGTCGGGGTGCGAGAGGACGTTACGCGCGCTCTTCGGGCCGCTGCAATCGCCGGTGTCGGTGCGCCGGCCTTCGACGAAGATGCCGTCGGTCGTCGTCATGCCGACGCGATGACCGTCCGCGCCGAGGAGGTGTGCGATCAGGCGGACCGTCGTCGTCTTGCCGTTGGTCCCGGAGACGGCGACGACGGGGACGCGCGCGTCGTCGCCGTCGGCGAAGATGTTGGCGACGATCGCTTCGCCGACGGCGCGCCCTTTTCCGTAAGACGGGAAAAGGTGCATGCGCAGACCCGGCGCGGCGTTGAGTTCGACGATACCGCCGCCCTGTTCTTCGAGCGGGCGCAAGACGCTGTTGCAGACGACGTCGACGCCGGCGATGTCGAGTCCGACCATCCGCGCCGCGTCGACGGCGCGCGCGGCGAATTCGGGGTGGACGTCGTCGGTGACGTCGGTCGCCGTGCCGCCGGTCGAAAGGTTCGCGTTGTTGCGCAGGACGACGCGCTTGCCCTTCGGCGGAATCGAGTCGGCGGTCATGTCCTGCCCGGCGAGGCAGGAAAGCGCGATGTCGTCGAAGCGTATTTTCGTCAGCGACGTGGCGTGGCCCTCTCCGCGTCTCGGGTCGCCGTTGATCAGTTCGACGAGCTGCGCGACCGTGCGCTCGCCGTCGCCGATGACCGTCGGGGGCTCGCGGCGCGCCGCGGCGACGAGCCGGTCTCCGACGACGAGCAGGCGATAGTCCTGCCCGAAGATATAGCGTTCGACGAGGATATGCCGGCTGATTTTCCGCGCGGCGGCGTACGCGGTCGCGATCTGCTCGCGCGTCGTCAGATTCGTCGTGACGCCCTTGCCCTGGTTGCCGTCCTGCGGTTTGACGACGACGGGCACGCCGATTTCGCACGCGGCGTTCCACGCGTCTTCCGCGTCCTCGACGAGGCGCCCGATCGGCGTCGGGACGCACGCCGCCTGGAGGAGTTCCTTCGTCAGCTTTTTGTCCTGCGCGATCGACTCGGCGACGGCGCTCGTCAAATCGGTTTCGGCGGCCTGGATGCGGCGCTGCCGCCCCCCCCATCCGAACTGGACGAGGCTGCCGCGCGTCAGGCGGCGATAAGGAATGCCGCGCGCCGCGGCGGCGGAAACGATCGCCGCCGTGCTCGGCCCGAGGCGGATATCCTCGTCGAGTTCCCGAAGCTTGAAAAGCGCGCCGTCCAAATCGAAGGACTCGCCCGCGAGCGCCTGCGCGCAGAGTTCGCACGCGAGCTTGAACGCGAGCCGCCCGACGTCTTCCTCGCTGTATTCGACGACGACGCGAAAAAGGCCCTTTTCGGCCGTTTCGGCCGTGCGGCTGAACGTGACCGGGCAGCCGACTTCGGTTTGAAGGCAGAGCGTCGAAAGCTCGACCGCGTGCGCGATCGACGCGGGCGCCGCGTGCGTGTAGAGCAGCGCGAGGCCGGGGAAGCGCTCTCGCAGCCGCGTCTCGAAGCCGGGGAGACGCGCGATGTTCCTCTCGTCGCCTTCGCACGCGACGAGCGCCTCGATCGACGTATGACGGCTCCATAGATTCGGGCCGCGCAGCGCCCCCGTTTTCAGAATTTTCATCTCAGGATTAACCTCTGTCTTCTGCACCCGGAAACCACGTGGTAATTCCCGTCCGGATCAGGTCGTCGTCGAGGCCCAAGGCCCACGCGGCGGCGACGGCGGCGAGCAAGATTTCGGCGTCGTTTTCGGACGCATCCGGCGTCGGCGTCTCGGCGAGCGGGACGAGTTCGCGCTCATCAAAGCCCTCGGCGAGCACGAGGACGCCGTCGCGCAGGAAGACGCAACGTCCGCCTTTCTCGCGGTGCGTGCGCAAGGCAGGGAGGTCGGGGTCGGCGCAAAAATAAAGCACTTCGCCGTCGGAGAGCGCCGACATTTTGACGAGGCGCGGGTCGGCGGCGTTGAGGACGGAAACGCCTTCGGCGAGGACGACGTCGACCTGCGTACGGAAAGTCGTGTAAAGCTGATCCAGGTCGTGGACGTCGAACGCGCCCAGGCTGTCGTCGGGAAGGATGTTCGTGACGATCCCGACCTGGCAGCGGTCGTAAGCCAGCCCCTCGCCGAGAATCGCCGCCGCGCCGTTTTCGACCAGCGCCACATCGACCGAAGGCGTCATCAGTATCCGGCGCGCCGCCGCCCAATGGGCGCTGTCGGCGGCCTCGACGCGGCGCTCACCGAGGAAAAGGCCGTCGGAGCACGCAAGCCCGACGTGCTTCCCCGAAAGCCTCAACAGATGCGCGAGGAGCCTGGCCACGCGCGTTTTCCCCGAAGACCCCGAAACACCGACGACGGGAATCCGACCCTTCTCGCCCGCGTGGAAGAGATGGTCGACGATCGCCCGACCGACGGGGCGCGGTTTCCCGACGCGCGGCTTCAAGTGCATCAAAAGTCCGGGACCGGCGTTGACCTCGACGATCGCACCGCGCTGCGGGACGAGCGGCTTGGAAATATCCTCGACGACGACGTCGATCCCCGCGATGTCGAGGCCGACGACGCGCGCGGCGAGCGAAGCGATCGCCGCGTTCTCCGGGTGTACCTCGTCGGTCACGTCGAACTCATGGTTGGCGTTCCGCTGGATCAAGACCTTCCGTCCGGCGTCGGGGATCGAATCCGGCGCCAGACCTTGGCGCGAAAGCTCGATACCCGTCGCCGAATCCATGCGGATGCGATTGAGCGGGTGCTGCTCGGTCGTCCCCCGGCGCGGGTCGCTGTTGATCTGCGTCTCGATGAGTTCGTCGATCGTACTCTTCCCGTCTCCGGTCACGCTCACCATATCGCCGCGCGAAGCCGCGACGAGCTTCCCGTCGATGACCAGCAGGCGGTGCTCGGTACCCGGAATCGAGCGCTCGACGAGGACGCCGCTCCCCTCCAGTACCGCGATCGAATACGCCTTCTCGACCTCCTCGCGCGCGTGAAGGTCGATGAAAACGCCGCGCCCGTGGTTGCCGTCGATCGGTTTGACGCAGACCGGCAGACCGATGTCCTGCGCGGCCTCCCACGCCTCCTCGGCGCTGCTCACCAGACAGCCTTCGGGAACGGGGACGCCGCAGGCCGAAAGCAGCGTTTTCGCCAAGTCCTTGTCGCGCGAAATCCCCTCGGCAATCGCGCTCGTCGCGTCGGTCTCCGCCGTCCAGATGCGGCGCATCTTCGCGCCGTAGCCGAGCTGCACGAGGTTCCCCGATTCGAGCAACCGGATGTGCGGGATGCCCCGATCGTTCGCCGCGTCGATGATGCTCGACGTCGAAGGGCCGAGGCAGAGCGAATCGACGAGATCGACGAGCTTTTCGACCGCCGCATCGACATCGAAAGCGCGATCCTCCATCGCCGCCAGAACGAGTTCGCGCGCAAAATCGAGCGCGGCGCGCGCGACATCCTCCTGCCACGCGCTGATGACGACCTTATACACGCCGCGCTTCGACGTTTCGCGCGTCTTGCCGAAACCGCCGGGAAGCCCCGCGAGGCTCATCAGTTCGAGCGCGACGTGTTCGAGCACGTGACACGGCCACGTCCCTTCGTCGAGGCGCCGCAAAAACCCGCCGCGTTCGCCGTAGCTACACCGATGCTCGATCAACGACGGGAGCATCTTCCCGAGGCGTTCGGGGTAACCGGGAATCTTGTCCGACGGAAAATCCTCGAGTTCGTCGATATCGACGCGCGCTTCGAGAACGGGGGGATAAGTCCAGATGCTGGGGCCGCGCAGAAGGCGGACTTCAAGGAATCGGATGTCTTTCATCGAAATGGCGTCGTTCAAATGGGCGTCGGTCTCGCGCGGGCAATACATGAATAACGCAGGAAACCGAATCCCGCTGACACACCGCGACGCCACAAGCGCCGCGCACGAGGCCTTGACATCGCTCGCCCTTGTTTTTGAAGGGATTTTTTCAAGAAAAACGATCGAAATTTTTTTGCGCGGAGGACAGCCTATAGGTTGGGCTGAGCACAGCGATGCCCAACATCAGGAGACAGATGTCAGGAGACGGGAGACAGATGAAAACCGACCGGTAGGAATGGCGGGTATAGGTTGGTGGTGAGCGAAGCGAACCCCAACGATTCCGCAGGCCTATCAGGAATCAGATGTCAGGAAACAGGAGACAGATGAAAACCGATTTCAACCGCGAAAGGCGCAAAAGACGCGAAAGTCTTTGTAGGGGCACGGCGTGCCGTGCCCTAAGGCGGTATAGGTTGGCGGTGAGCGTAGCGAACCCCAACGATTCCGTATGCGCAGGAATAATGTGATAAGGCGGGTTGGAAATGGAATGAAACCCGAAACCCTGGGCACGGCACGCCGTGCCCCTGCGGTGGGATGGTATTCCTGGTGGGGTTTCGTCACTCCGGCGGCGAAGCCGCCGCTCACTGATCTGTCTCCTGACTCCTGATCCCTGAAATGGCTTGCGCTTCGCGCAAGCGAGACGTTGGGCATCGCTGCGCTCACCCCAACCTATACTTGGAGAGCCACAACGTTCCGCAGACGCGTGAATGACGGAATAGGGGGAATGGAGGATGGATTCCCGTACGCACGAACGTATGACATTACGATTCCTCCCCTGACAAGGGGAGGGTAGGAGGGGTTTTGAAGGCTTGGAATTACACCGAGCGACAATGACGAAGCGCCGATACCTTCCTCTCATTCATCCCTTGGTCCGCCATTCATGGTGCATCGAGCCAACCTGGGCCATAGACGGCGTCGGCGGGAGCGGTCTTCAAACCCACTTCCCGAACGAAATCCGCGCCCAAAACATCCTTGCACGCCATCAAAGTGTGGGCGGGGAGTTCGGCAAGCGCCATCCAAGCCCACGCGGTTTCCTCGTCGCCCGCATCCCCCGCATCCTGCGATTCGGCAAGATAGACGAGATTCATCCCGCCCTCGCGTAAAAGCGCTTCGCGCTCTTCGGCGGGCAGATAACTTTTAGGCATTTTTTCCACGACATGACTCCTTGGATAAGG
>JAISDL010000108.1 GCA_031264825.1 Accumulibacter sp.
GGATCAGATAAAAATCGATTTCAACCGCGAAAAACGCGAAAGGCGCGAAAGTCTTTGTAGGGGCACGGCGCGCCGTGCCCAGCGGCGGTATAGGTTGGGCTGAACGAATGTGAAGCCCAACGTTCCGCATACGCATGAATGATGGAACAGGGCGGTTTGAAAGAGGCATGAAAACGCTCTGACGCTTGCCGAAACGCCAGCAACCCCCTTCATTTCCCCCTTGTCAGGGGGAAAGTGGGGAACCCAGACCGCATCGCTTCGTTCGGGTGGTTTTCACGAGGTCATTTGCCGTATGTTGGGGTTCGCTGCGCTCACCCCAACCTATACCTGGCGGGGTTTCGTCACTCCGGCGGCGAAGCCGCCGGATGCTGATCTGTCTCCTGTTTCCTGATTCCTGACCCCTGATAGGCGCGCCGTGCTCCTACGAGAACCCGCGAATACGGAAATCCTTCCCCCTTATCCTACCATTCCAGCGCATGCGGGACGTTGGGCTTCATTTCATTCAGCCCAACCTATAGGCCTCCGTCATCTGTCTCCTGTCCCCTGTCTCCTGTTGCCTGAAATACTCCCCGACGCGCTCGAAGACCTCGTGATTCGCGCCGTGGCGGCGCACCGAGAGGATGTCTTCGAGCTTTTCGAGCTGGCGGATCATCTGCTCGATGCGCGCGTCCTCGGCGACGGTCAGCCAGATGCGGCTCGACCGACCGTCGCCCACGGGCATGCACAAGATGCCTTCGACGTTGTACACGCGGCGCGAAAAGAGGCCGACGACGTGCGACATCACGCCAGCGTGGTTGTTGACGTCGAGTTCCAGCACGGTGTGCGCCGCGCCGGATTCCCGGTATTTCCTGGTAATCGAATTCATGTTCAGTCTCCAATCATGTCTTTGTTGGCGCCGCTCGGAACGACCATCGGCAAGACCTGCTCGCTGCGGTCGATTCGGGCGTGGATGAACACCGGCCCGCGCGTCGAAAGCACCTGCGCGAGCGCTTCGCCGGGGTCGTTCGCGGAACCGAGGTCGAGCGTCCGCCAGCCGAAGCCTTCGGCGATCGTGGGAAAATCCGGTTCGACCGTGTATCTCGACGAAAAGATCCGACCGCCGTAAAACATCGCCTGTTGTTGCGCGACGAGACCCAGCGAGGCGTTGTTCATCAGCACGAGTTTGACGTTGACGCCCTCTTCGGCAGCCGTCGCGAGTTCCTGGATATTCATCAGGATGCTGCCGTCGCCCGAAAAACAGACGACGGTTCGCTCGGGTTGCGCCATTGCCGCGCCGATCGCCGTCGGCAGACCGAAGCCCATCGTGCCGAGTCCGCCGGAAGTCAGCCACTGGCGCGGGCGGCGCAGTGGGTAGGTCTGCGCGACCCACATCTGGTGTTGGCCGACGTCGGTGACGACGATCGCCTCATCGGTGAGGCGGTCGGCGACGGCGCGGATCAGGCCGTACGGCGTGCGGAGGTCGCCGACGCCCGGGGTGCGCAGCGGGAAACCCGCTTTCAACTCGCCGACGCGCGCGAGCCATCGCGCGCGCGCCTGGGGCCGGATTCGCGGCAACAGGCGGCCGAGCGCGTCCTTGACGTCGCCGTGGATGCCGACGCGCGCCGTTTTGATCTTGTCGAGTTCCGCGCGGTCGATGTCGATGTGGATGATCTTCGCCTGCGGGCAGAACGCCGCCACCTTGCCGGTCGCGCGGTCGTCGAAGCGCGCGCCGACGGCGATCAATACGTCGCATTCTTCCATCGCCATGTTCGTGCAACGCGCGGCGTGCATGCCCAGCATCCCCAGCGACAACACGTGGTCGACGGGCATCGTCCCCAGCGCCATCAGCGTCATCACGGTCGGAAGACCGGCTTTCTCCGCCAGTTGAACCGCCAGCGCCGCGCCGTGCGAATGCGCGACGCCGCCGACGAGGTTGAGGATCGGCAGCTCCGCCGAGTCGATCAGCTCCGCGGCGCGATCAATCGCCCCGGAGTCCGCTTCGGGCGTCGGCGCGCGCCGACCGAATTGCGGCCATCGGGTGACTTCGATGCGCTCGTTCTGCACGTCCTTGGGAATATCCACGAGCACGGGACCCGGCCGCCCCGACGCGGCCAGACGGAAGGCTTCGGGAATGACTTCCAATAATTCGCCCGCCGAGCAGACGAGGAAATTGTGCTTCGTGATTGGAATGCTCAGGCCGTAGGTATCGACTTCCTGGAATGCGTCGCTCCCGATCATCGCGCTCGGAACCTGCCCGGTGATCGCCACCAGCGGAATCGAATCGAGTTTTGCGTCGGCAATCGCCGTCAGCAGATTGGTTACGCCGGGGCCGGAAGTCGCCAGACACACCGCCGTCTCACCGGTCGAGCGCGCCGCGCCGTGGGCGATGAAGCCAGCGCCCTGCTCGTGACGCGCGAGCACGTGTTTGATCGACTTCGATTGCGACAGCGCGTCGTAAAGCGGCAGGATCGAGCCGCCGGGGATTCCGGCGACTCGGCGTACGCCTTGCCGCTCCAGCAGGCGCACGACGATCTGCGCTCCGCTCAAGGTTTCTGTCGTGTCTTCTTCGCTCATCGATTTCTCCTTTCGTGACATCGATGCCGGTCATCATCCGATCGGAGGCGCAAAAAACGAAAACCCCCGCACGGTCTGCGCCGGCGGGGGTTTTGAAAATTGGCGGGTCGTCCTGCTTTCCCGGTCCTGCCTAGCCTTCTCCTCCCCTCGACGGCGCGCATGGTACGACGACGCGTACCACCGTTACGACGCGAAGGGAAAACGACGCCATCGCCACGACGGCGAGGCAAAGAGCGATGGGGGTCAGGTCAAACGGCGACATCGGTCAAACTTTGTATGCACGGATAAACAAGGATTTACGAATTAGAAACGAGATCGCGGAAAAAGTCAAAATATCCGGGACGGAAGCAAAACCGTAATACGATTGAATCCCTTGGTTTTTGAGAGCAACTGAACAATCCGGGGTTCAAAAGCATCGAATTCGATGCCATTGGACGCCAAGCGGTATAGGTTAGCGTGAAAGAAACGTGATTCCAGGCAAGGGAGGGCCTGACTCTAAAAAGTCATGT
>JAISDL010000118.1 GCA_031264825.1 Accumulibacter sp.
GTCGCTGCGAATGTCTCCGCGCGCAATCTCTTGGCCATTCCCGTTCATTGGCGTTTTACCACTCAAAAGGCTCGACGAAAACTCGCTCGGCTCTATCCTTCTGTCTGTCCCTCTGTCTATCACGCTGATTCGACTTGACTGGCTAGTAGGTGCAATCGCCCTGCTTGTCAGGGGGAAAGTGGGGAACCCATGCCGCATTGCTCCGTTCGGCGGTTCTCACCCGTTTGTATTTTATTCCGTTGGGGTTCGCATTGCTCACCCCAACCTATGCATTCAGGGATCAGATGAAAACCGATCGGTGTTTCAACGATCTTTCTCCGGCGACGGAGCCGCCGGTGACCGATCTGATCCCTGTCCTCTGATGCCTGATCCCTGATGTTGGGCTTCGCTGCGCTCATCCCAACCTATACCACCAAAACTTGTGCGGGCTATGCGAGAATGATGGGAGAAACGAGCCGGGGCGGCGGGGGCAGGTCCGCGTATCCGCCCGATTCGATTGAAAACAGGAGAAGAGAAGCGGTGAAAAACAGAGCCTTCCGCTACATTGATACGTACCGAGCCGAGATGCTCGACCTGTGGCGCGACCTCGTCAACATGGAGAGCGGTTCCGACAATATCGCGGGCGTCAACGCGCTCGCCGACAAGCTGCTCGGCGCCTTCGCCGACGCGGGCGCGCAGACGCGGAAAATCGAATTCGAGAAGGCCGGAAGCATCGCGCTTGGTGTTTTTCCGGGCGGTGAAAAACCGCCGGTTCTGTTGAGCGGGCATATGGACACCGTCTTCAAATCGGGCGAGGTCGAAAAACGCCCTTTCACCGTCCGCGACGGAATCGCTTACGGCCCCGGCGTTCTGGATATGAAGGGCGGGATCGTCGCGGCGCTTTTTGTCGCGCGGGCTTTGAAGGCGGCGGGGTACGACGAGCGTCCGATCAAGCTGCTTTTCGCGGGTGACGAGGAAATCGCGCATCGGAATTCCAGAGCCGCCGACGTTATCATGAAAGAGGCCGAAGGCTGCGCCGCGGCGTTCAACTGCGAAACGGGCTTCATCGACAATTCGGTCGTCGTCGCCCGCAAGGGGACGGCGAATTTCAAAGTCGTCGTGCATGGCGTCGCCGCCCACGCCGGAGGCGACCCGGAGAGAGGCCGCAGCGCGATACTCGAAATGGCGCATAAAATCATAGACTTGCAGAGTCTGACGCAGCGCGGCGAGGGCACTACCCTGAATGTCGGGACGATCGAGGGCGGGACGGTCGACAACGCCGTTCCGGGGCGCTGCGAGATCGCCGTCGACGTCCGCTTCATCGACCCGTCGGTCTTGCCGAAGCTGAAAGCGCGGATCGACGACGCGCTGGCGAAGACCCATGTCGACGGCACGACGACCGAACTTGTCGATTTCGCCCCCCGGTTTCAGGCCATGAATACGACGGCGGGCGTCGAAAAGCTCTTCGCGCTCTGGAAGGAAACGAGCGAGGAAAACGGTTTCGGCACGCCCACGCCTGTTTTGGCGGGCGGTTCTTCCGATGCAGCCTACCTCGTCCTCGCGGGCGTCCCGACGCTCTGCGCGACGGGCGTCAAGGGCGGGAAAAACCATTCGCCCGAAGAATACGCCGTCGTCGATTCGCTCTTCGAGCGCGTGAAGCTGCTCATCGCGACGATTCTGAAACTCGACGCGCTGGGTGCGTGATACCGGGGACCTCCGGGCCTTGCCGCTCCGGGGTCTTTTCGGCGGAGTGTATCGTCGCGTCGCGCCAATAGTCGACGCAGGCTTTTGCGAGCGCGCGGTTCGAGTCGATGCAGATCGGTAAATGGCGTGAGCCGATTCTTTCGAGCGCGATCGGAATTTCGGTGCAGGCGAGGATCAGGCGCGTCGCGCCGCGTTCGGTGAGCGCGGCGGCGGCGCGTTCGAACAAGCGCCCTCCCGCGTCGATTTCGCCGCGTTTGACGGAATAACAGCCGGGTTTGAACAAGGCGTCGAGTTCCTCGTCGGTGTTGAACAGCCCGTCGAAACCTTCCCGCGCGAGGCGCGTCTGATAGATTCCGGAGGCCAGCGTCCCGCGCGTGGCGAGGACGCCGACGCGCGCGGGCGCGGCGACTTCGATTTTCAGGCGCGCGACGACCGCGTCGACGATGTGGAGGATGGGAACCGGCGACCGCGCGCTCAACGCGTCGTACCAAGCGTGCGCGGTGTTGCACGCGATGGCGACCCGCGTCGCGCCGGCGTCCGTCAGGCGGTCGATTCCCTCGATGAGCGCGGGGAGCGGCGATTCGCCGGCATCGTCGAGCGCCTTTTGGCGATCCGGAATCTGCGGGACGCTCCAGACGACGACGGGGACGTGTTCCTGGTCGATTTCGGCGGGCGTCTCTTCGATCAGTTTTCCGAGAAAATCGACCGTCGCAAGAGGCCCCATTCCGCCGAGAACGCCGACGAGCGGTTTTTTCATCGCCGGTCGGAATGCGCCAGGGGTTCGGCGAAACCGAAGGCGTCGCGGTAGCCCCAAAGCCCCGCCGAGCCGCCGGTATGGACGAAGACCACATTTTGCCCCTTGCGGAAAAAGCCTTTCCGGATCAGGTCGATCAGTCCGGCGAAGCCTTTCCCGGTATAGACGGGGTCGAGCAGTATCCCTTCGCAGCGCGCAAGGAGCGTCACCGCTTCGATCATCGCCGGCGTCGGTCGTCCGTAGCCCTCGCCGACGTAATCGGAGTTGACGACGACGGCGCCACGCGGAAAATCGCCGCGGCAGCCGAGGAATTCCCAGGTTTTCCGCGCCAGATGGGTGACGTTTTCTTCCTGTTTTTCTTTCGGCGCGCGGACGCTGATACCGAGGATCGGGATTTGCGCGTTCTGCCCTTCGATGCCGACGAGCAGGCCCGCCTGCGTTCCGGTACTTCCGGTGGCGTGTACCACGCAGTCGATCTTCAGCGCGCGTTCGTTGAACTGCGAGACGAGTTCCTGCGCGCAGACGACGTAGCCGAGCGCGCCGACCTCGTTCGACCCGCCGCCGGGAATCAGGTACGGGACTTCGCCGGCGTCCGTCAGACGTCTCCCGACGGCGGCGATTTCGGCGTTCATGTCGAGTCCGCCGGGGCGCGTTTCGATCGTCGCGCCGAACACGCGGTCGAGGAATACGTTTCCGCTGCCGTAATAATCGGGGCTACCGTCGCCGATACGCTCTTCGAGCAGGACGGTCGCTTCAAGGCCGAATTTGCGCGCCGCCGCGACGGTCTGCCTGACGTGGTTCGATTGCGTCGCGCCTTGGGTAACAACGCGCGTCGCTTTTTGCGCGAGGGCTTCGCCGATCAGGAATTCGAGCTTGCGCGTCTTGTTGCCGCCGGTCGCCAGACCGGTATTGTCGTCGCGCTTGATGAAAATCGCGGGGCCGTCGAGCAGACGGGTCAGGTTGGGGAGGTATTCGAGCGCCGTCGGCGCGTGCGTCAGCCGGACACGTGGGAAGCGTGCGAGATTCATGAAGGCATCCTTGAAAACGGGAGAGGCGCTTACGATACAACCGCGCGCCGAAAAATGGAACGATTTTTCTCTTATAAACAATCGCGCATAAGAAAAGACAAAAACATTCGTTCCGATTTCGAGTCCGGCTTCTTAGCATTTGGGCTTCAAGCGCGAAAGCGCGGCCACTTACACAGGAGTCACGCAAGATGAAAAAGACGATCGCCCTCCTTTTGGGCGCGGGACTGACCGCCGCCAGCGTCGCGGCTTACGCGGAAGGAAATCTCCGCGTCGCCCAGCAATTCGGCATTTCCTATCTGATCTTCGACGTCGTCCGGGAACAGAAGCTGATCGAGAAGCACGGCGCGTAAGCCGGACTTGACATCCGCGTGGAATGGGCGAAGCTTTCGGGTGTTACCGCGATGAACGAGGCGCTCCTCACGAACAACCTCGACGTCGTCTCGGCGGGCGCTCCGCCGACGCTGGTCATCTGGGACCGCACGCGGGGCAAGCAAAACGTCAAGGTCGTCGCGGCGCTCGGATCCTTGCCGAATTACCTCGTCACGAACAATCCCGCAGTCAGGTCGATCCGCGATTTGAGCGACAAGGACCGTATCGCCACGCCCGCCGCGGGCGTCAGCTTTCAGTCGCGCACGCTCCAGATCGAGACGGCCAAAATCTACGGCAAAGAGAACTTCAAGCGCTTCGACAGCATCACGGTCAGCCTCCCCCACCCCGAGGCGACGGCGGCGCTGATCTCTGGCGGACTCGACATCAACGCGCATTTCGCAAGCGCGCCCTTCTACTACCAGTCGCTCGCGGGGAACAAGAACGTGCACAAGATTCTGAGTTCCTACGACGTGCTCGGCGGGCCGCACACTTTCAACCTGGTTTATACGACGCAGAAATTCCACGACGAGAACCCGAAGACGTACAAGGCGCTTTTCGCGGCGCTCGGCGAAGCCGCCGAATGGATACGGAGCAACAAGGCGAAAGCCGCCGAGGTCTATATCCGGCAGCAGCAGTCGAAACTTCCGCTTGAATTCGTCACGAAGATCGTCAAGGACCCTGAAAACGATTTCACGACGGCACCGCAGCGTCTGAAGAAATTAGGCGACGAACTCTACGACCTCGGCGTCATCAAGAACAAGGCGGATTCCTGGAAGGATTACTTCTTTGAAGAAGCCCACGTCCTCGAAGGGAGCTAAACGCCGTGCCCTCGATCAGGATTTCACGCGGGGCGGTGTGAGCGCGCGGGCTTCGCTTTATCGCGCCAGAGCACTCCCTTGGGCGCGGCTTCGCGGCGCCGGCGAATCGGACTTCGCCGCGCCGCTTTTCGGGGCTTTCGACGCGCGCACCTCGACGCCGACGCAAAACGCCCTGGGTCGCGTGATCCTTTCGATCCGGGGATTGAGCCTCGAATACGAGACCGCCGAGCGCGTCGTACGCGCGACGCACCGCGTCGACCTCGACGTCTATCCCGCCGACCGCTTCGTCCTGCTCGGCCCTTCGGGCTGCGGGAAGTCGACGCTCCTGAAAGCGGTCGCGGGCTTCCTCACGCCGACCGAAGGCGAAATGCTGCTCGACGGAAAGCGGATACAAGGCCCCGGCCCCGACCGCATCGTCGTCTTTCAGGAGTTCGACCAACTGCCTCCGTGGAAAACGGTGCGGCAGAACGTCGTTTTCCCGCTCCTTGCGTCCCGGAGCGCGACGCGCGCCGAAGCCGACGAGCGCGCCGCGCATTTCCTCGACAAGGTCGGGCTGACCCGCTTCGCCGACGCGTACCCGCATCAGCTCTCGGGCGGGAATGAAGCAGCGCGTCGCAATCGCGCGCGCGCTCGCAATGCAGCCGCGCGTTCTCCTGATGGACGAACCTTTCGCGGCGCTCGACGCCTTGACGCGGCGAAAAATGCAGGAGGAACTCCTCGCGCTCTGGGACGACGTCCGCTTCACGCTCCTTTTCGTCACGCATTCGATCGACGAGGCCTTGATCGTCGGCAACCGGATCGCGATCCTTTCGCCGCATCCGGGGCGCGTTCGCGCGGAGATCAACAGCCATCCCTGGAATCACGGCAGCGGCGGCGAGGAATTTCGAACGGCCACACGGCGAATCGAAGCGCTCCTGTTCGATCCCCCTCCCGAAAACGCCGCCGCGCGCGGCATACGTGGAATGACATGACCGCCGAAAAGATTTTTCCGCCGATCCGGCAAGAATACATCCGCGCGCCGGAAAACTGCGAGACGTCGGCGCGCGCGCGCGATACGTCCTGGGCGCAACGGATTTTCAGGCGGGGCGCTTTCCGAAAATTCCTGATCCTGGTCTCGTTCGCCGTGCTCTGGGAAACGCTCGCGCGGCTTCAGAACAACGAACTGCTCCTGCCGACCTTCAGCGCCGTCGTTCGCGCCTTGGCCGAGGGGTTGGGTAGCGGAGAATTGCTCTCCAAATCCTTCGTTTCCTTGAGCCTCTTGGTCAAGGGCTATCTCGCCGGAATCGTCTGCGCCTTTGTGCTCACGTCGCTGGCCGTCTCGACGCGGACGGGACAAGACCTGCTCTCGACGCTGACGTCGATGTTCAACCCGCTCCCGCCGATCGCGCTCCTGCCGCTCTCGCTCCTCTGGTTCGGGCTTGGACAGGGCAGCCTCGTTTTCGTCCTCGTGCATTCGGTGCTCTGGCCGCTCGCGTTGAATACGCATGCGGGTTTCCAGTCCGTCCCGGAAACGCTACGCATGACCGGGCGCAATTACGGGCTTTCGGGCGTCCGTTACATCGTCCACATCCTGATTCCCGCCGCGTTGCCGTCGATCCTTTCCGGGCTGAAAATCGGCTGGGCGTTCGCTTGGCGCACGCTGATCGCCGCCGAACTCGTCTTCGGCGCGTCGTCGGGGAACGGCGGGCTGGGCTGGTTCATCTTCCAGAACCGCAACGAGCTGTATACCGACAAAGTCTTCGCCGGACTCACGATGGTCATACTGATCGGCCTGACCGTCGAAAACCTGGTTTTTTCATCGCTCGAACGCGTTACGGTCAGGCGCTGGGGCGTCCAGCACTGACCCTTTGTTTGCGGCGCCCCGGTCGATTTCGCCTTGCGCGCTCGGCTTTCCGGCACGACCGATTTGGAAAACGAATCGGACTTTGCTACTCTTGTCTTGCGATCTTCAGGGCTTGGTCGGGCGTTTGACCCGTCGCCGGCCTTCCGTCATTGAAACGATACGCCACAGGAATTTCAAGACATGCGAAGAATAAGTGCATATCGCCTTCTCCGCGCATTTTCAGCGATCTTGGTGAGCAATTTTTTCGCGACATTTTTTGTGCTCGGCGTATTTTTTTCGCCCAATGAAATGACAGAAGGAATTTCTCAAGACTTCGTGTTTTATCATATTTTATGCGTTTCTCTCATTTCGATTCCTTGGGCGATCTGGATTCTTTTTTTCGAAAAGGAAGTCGCGGAGGAGAAAAAATTCATGCTCTTTCGCTGGCTCCGCGCAAAGTGGAGAGAAGCGAAGGACGCTTCGTGATACCCGGGACGGACTGAACCCGTATTTCGCGGCGGACGCTATTCTTCCGCTTTGGGTTCGCCCGCCGGGAAAAGGAATTCTCCCGGGCGATCACGCAGAAGACGCAGACACGCGCAGGCGATCTGCCGCCACGGAACATCGTCGATCCGGCGCGCGCGCAAGGCGATGTGAAACGCGAGCGCAAAGCTGACCGCCAGGTTGACGAATCCGATGACGGCCACGTCGAGCAGCGCGCAGACCGCCGCCCGCCCACCCAAGTCGAGACCGATCGCCGCGAAGCCGACGTAGGCCGAGGAAAACGTCACGTGCCGAATGTCGATCGGTAGCGCGGTCAAGGCGCCGACGAAGGACGTGCCGCCGAGCAGGAAGCCGAAAAGAAAATTCCCCGAAAGCGCGCCGAGGTTTTCGCCGACGTATACAGCGATTCGCTGCGCGCGGTAGCCGCCCCACGCTCTTCTCAGCCATTCGAGCTGAAGGATGCGCTCGGCGACGCGGTTGTACGTCGCGTAGTTGTCGAAGTACGCGTTGATCAAGCCGGCCAGAAAGAGGCAGACGCCGGCGATCGCCGCGTAGAGCAAGGCGCCGCTCCGCGTGAGTGTCTGGCTTTCCAGGAGTTGTGCGGCTTTTTCGGCCGTGACGAGGGGGCTGCCGCTCAGGAAGGAAAAACCCCACGCGAGGAACGCGGCGAGCGGGAGCGCCAGGCAAACGTTGCCGAGGATCGCGATCGTCTGCGTCCTGAAGGTTCGCGCGATCAAAAGCGCGAGATTATCGAGGTGGTGGAGCTTCCCGTCGACCTGCTCGACGCCGGCGGCGATGGCGTTCGCCGTCATCGCGGGCTGCTTGGTCGCGACGCTTCCGTGGATGACGTGAATGAGACAGAAGCCCAGGCCGTAATTCAGGCAGTAGGCAAACGTCATCATCAGCGGCGGCATCCCCGTTTTTCCGAGCAACAGCTTCAGGGTGGCCATGAACGCGATGACCGCGCCGCCGATCAGCGCGGAACGCGCCATTCCGAAGTATTCCTTCCGATTTTCGGCGATGTAATGCTCGCCGCGACTGCTCGCGTTCTCGGTAATCCTGAGCGCGATGAGTTCGGTGTTCCGCCGCCAGTGCGGCGCCAGATCGTCGCGTCGGCATTCGTCGCGGACGAGCGACGCGAAAAGGCGAACGATCGGGCGTCGCGCGCTCCGTCCGTCGGGTTCGATCCTCAGTTCTTCGACGACATCGAGCAGTTTTTCCATGCGATCGATGAGCTGGTCAAGCCGCTGGAGGATATACGTCAGGCGGATGCTCGTCCCATAGCGCGCGGCGCGGTTGTGGAGACGCTCGATGACATCGAAGCACTGCGCGAAAAGCACGCGCAAATGTTTGTCGTCGATTCCGGGAACTTCGGAATTTCTCCACGAGGCAAGAGTGGCCTCGACGTAGTCGTCGAGTTCGCCGCACTGCGCGGAAAAAGGCGACTCGTACGCGTCAAGGTCCGGGTCGAGGCGCAGGAGTTCGGGTTCGAGCCCCGACGCGGCGATCCAATGCGAAACGATCCGCAAGGAACGCAGGATTTCGGAAACGGCGTGCGGAAACTCGGTCCCCGCGCCTTCGGCCTCATCCTCGCCGAAACGCAGCGCCTCGATCAAGTCGAGCCAGGCGTCCTCGCCGACGCCGACGACCCAGACACCGTCGGTCGAGCGGCAAAAAGCGCACCGGAGAAAACTTTGCAGATACCCCGCGTCGAGCACGTCCGGCAGGAACTTGTGCCCAAGCCGCCGGAAAAATTCGCTGAAAAAGCCGGTATTCGGCGAAATCCCTGAAGTCGTGTAAAGTCCGCTGTGCCGCCGGATTCGCAGGATGCTCGAGACCGCCTCGCGCAGCCCCGCCCGCATCTGCGGATGTTCTTCGAGAATCAGTCCGATGCGCTTCAGATTCCGCCGCGCCGTCTCGACGTCACCCGGAGCGTCGGGCCGAACGGCGGTAACGAGCGCGACGAGGAGCTTTCCGGTATCCGCATCCGCTTCGGTAAAACGCGCTAAAAGGCTTTCCATTGAAAATCCATCGTCAGTCGATCGAAGTATACCCCGCTAAACGCCCTCCGTTGAAATCCCCGGACTTTTCGGATTTTGCAGAAAATCGCACGCCGCCTCGGGCAGAAGAATCGCGCACCCCGAAAAACGCCGCGCGAGCTTGAGGAGCGCCTTGTCGCGCGTCAGCAATGCGTCGGCCTTGCAGCGCGCGGCGAGGTTCAGGAATTTCTGGTCGTCCGCGTCGTCACACAAGGGAATGCGTCGAAACTTCGCGCCCGCCGCGGCGTCCGGCTCGCCGTCCGAATCGACGAAGACCGTCCGGCGGCGGTATTCTTCGATCAACGCGGCCCGCGCGTCTTCGGAGAGGCCGAAAGCCCGATACGCGCACACTCTCTCGAACTCGGCAAAACAGCCGACATCGGTAAAACACGCCGCCCCTTTCGCCCGGATCAGGGATTCCAGGCGCAACGCGCGCGGGTCGCGGAAATGCAGCGTCTCCAGTACGACGTTCGTATCCAGCACAAGGCGTATCATGTCGTGGCAATCGATCAAAAGTTCCACGATTATAAAGAATCGTCAAAAAATACCGCCCTGTTTTGGAAAGAAACTCCCGCGTCCCTTCGAGCGCTCAAACCGGCCCCCACGAGGACTTGCCGCGCCTTCTGGAAAGGCGCGCGGCGTCGCCCTTTCTCAAGCCCTGCGCCGAATACAACCGCCGCGCCTTCCTCGAAAGCATGGAAAGGCGCGAGCGCGTGTCGCCGGGAAAGCCGCTGATCCTCGACTCGTGCTGCGGCAACGGGGCAAGCGCCGTCGCGCTCGCCGAAGCCTTCCCGGAGCATTACGTCATCGGCGTCGACAAGTCCGCGGCGCGCCTCGCCAAACATCCCCGGCGCCTTATGCCCAACCTGGACCTCGTTCGCGCCGACCTCGCCGACTACTGGCGCCTGATGCACGGCGCCGGCGTCCGTCTCGCGCGTCATTACCTCCTCTACCCCAACCCTTGGCCGAAAATCGGGCAGCTCTCGCGGCGCTGGCACGCGCACCCCGTCTTCCCGTCGCTGCTCGAACTCGGCGGTCGGCTCGAATGCCGGAGCAACTGGCGGATTTACATCGAAGAATTCTGCTTCTCGATCCGCCACCTGACCGGGATCGACGCGCGCTGCGAAACCTGGCGCCCCGACGCCGCGCAAACGCCGTTTGAAAAAAAATACCTCGAATCGGACCACGAACTCTTCCGGGCGGTCGTTGGGCTCAGGTATCAGGAATCAGATGTCAGGAATCAGATCAGTTAGCGGCGGCGTTGCCGCCGGAGAAAAATCCACGAGGCGGGCAAGATGCCCACACTCCCAGAGTTATAGGTTGGGGTGAGCGCAGCGATGCCCAACGTCTCGCTTGCGCGAAGCGCAAGCCACTTCAGGGAT
>JAISDL010000124.1 GCA_031264825.1 Accumulibacter sp.
CTGACATCTGAGCTATAGGTTAGCGTGAAACGCCCCGGGATTTGGGCGCAAAAAATCATCGCCGACAATGACGCCGCGATGAATTACGCAAAGAGCAAATGCCTGTAACCCGCCACCTCGGCCAAGCACCCCCTCTTGGTGCCTCTAACTCGGAGGTCGGTGAATCACTGGCAATGTTTCATTATACGGGGTGGCACCGATTCGCGCCATGATCGTTGGGCTGAACGAATGTGAAGCCCAACGTTCCGCAGGCGTTGAAATGGTTTTCGTAGGGGCACGGCGTGCCGTGCCCTATCGGCGGTATAGGTTGGGGTGAGCGAAGCGATGCCCAACGATTCCGCAGGTGCTGGAATGGCGCTGAGGAATTACATATGATTATTTTTGTTCACACGAAGACACGAAGCCCCTACTGAATCCCTTCGTGCCTTCGTGTCTTCGTGTGGAATCTGACGGGAGCAAGCCATGCGACATCTGAATACTGAAAACTGACCACGAAGCGAGCGCCAGCGAGCGCTCAGTCTTCTATCTTCTGTCTTCTGAACGCTGAAAAACCTTCGCCCGCAGTTCCGCGTTCGCACGCAGGTCGTAGTAGAAGAGCGGAATATCGTTTTCGTGGAGGACTCCCAGCGGGAAGTAGGCGCGGCTCTCCTTGCCCGAACTGAAGCGTTCTCGGTCGACACGCGTGATGACGACGCCGCGCGCGGGGTCGATCCGCGCGCCGGCGACTGATCCCAGGTCGGTGAGTTCACCGGTCTTCTCGTCTACGGCGACGCTGCCCTTGCTCTGGCTCGCGGGGGCCTCGTCGTCGCCGGTTTGCCAGGAAACCGGGTTGATCAATACCGAGTTTTCATTCGCCAGCGGGTTTCCCGGCGCGTCGACGGTCGGCGACTGCGTGTTGTACGAGATGATGACACCGGTATCGTCGGCGCCCTGCGCGGCCTTGAGCCACGGATACGCGCGATAGATGTCACGAGTGACGGGAATGCCGATGAGATAGGCTGCGACCATCCGCCTGTAAACTTCCGGGTGTTCCTTCATGTAATCGACAAGAAGGAGGAGGCTCATCGCCGAACCCTGCGAATGGCTGGCAAGGATGAACGGACGGCCACCGTTGAAGTGCTTCATGTAATGGACGAACGCCGCCTTGATATCCGTGTAGGGTACCCCGGAAAAATATTCCGATGCCGTGGTGGCCGAATGCTGGCTCAGCGCGAAAGCGGCGTCGAGTTGCCGGTAAAACGGCGCATGGATGTTCCCGGCGGTCTTGAAGGCCGACGCGCGCGTATCGAGGTAATACTTTGCCCAGTGCCGCATTTCGCCGTTGTCGATACCCGCGATCGGGAATTCGCCGGGTTTCGCGCGCCAGCTCGTCGGGTAGATGAAAAAAACGTCGACGGGTTTTTCCGGGTTTTGCTCGACCGCCAGCCAGTTATTGCTGTCGGCATAATCTGCGGGCGCGATGCGATCACCGCGCTTCGGATACCCGATCTCGACAGGTTCCGTGCTTGCCTTTCGCCACAGGACGAAAAACACGGCGGAAGCGGCGACCGAAATCAGAAGACAGAGGACTGAAGACAGACGACAGAGCGCTCGCTGGCGCTCGCTTCGTGATCTGTGTTCAGTATTCAGATGTCGCATGGCTTGCTCCCGTCAGATTACAGATACCAGACTACAATTCTGTCCTCTGTCCTCAGTCTTCTGTCCTCAGTCTTCTGTCTGCCGTACGACACGCACGAAGGTCGTTCGTTTCGACAATTCCTTCAGGCGGAGCGCGCCGACGTAGGTGCAGGCCGACCGCACGCCGCCCAGGATTTCGCGCACGGCGCCGGCAACGGGGCCGCGGCAGTCGAGCAGAACCGCCCTGCCTTCGGACGCGCGATACGGCGCGATCCCGCCGGAATACTTTGTCATCGCCTCGCGCGAACTCATCCCGTAGAAGGGCATCTTGCGCGCGCCGTCGACTTCGACGGTCTCGACCGCGCACTCGTCGTGTCCGGCGAGCATGCCGCCGAGCATCACGAAATCCGCGCCGGCACCAAAGGCTTTCGCCAGGTCGCCGGGGGAGACGCAACCGCCGTCGGCGCAGATCAGGCCGCGCAAGCCGTGCGCCGCGTCGGCGCATTCGATGATCGCGGAAAGCTGCGGGTAGCCGACGCCCGTGATCTTGCGCGTCGTGCAGACCGAACCGGGGCCGATGCCGACCTTGACGATATCGACGCCGTCGAGAATCAATTCCTCCGTCATTTCACCCGTGACGACGTTTCCGGCCATCAAGGTGATTTTCGGGAACGCGGAACGCAGTTTGTGGATGAAGCGGATGAACGCTCTCGTGTAGCCGTTGGCGACGTCGACGCAGACGCAGTGGATCGAGTCGCCGGCCGCGTCCATGACACGGACGAATTTCTCGTAGTCGGGCGGCGTGATTCCCATCGAATAGAAAACCGGCGGAGACTCGGCGCGCCCCGTGAAGAAAGACAAGAGCGCTTCTTCGGCGTAGTGCTTGTGCAGCGCGACGGAGAGCGATTCTTCGACGAGCGCGTCGGCCATCTCGAAGGTTCCGACGGTATCCATATTGGAAGCGATGATCGGAATGCCGTGGTAGTGTCGCCCCGAATGCAGGAAGACGAAGTCTCGCGTGATGTCGACTTCGGAGCGCGAATCGAGCGTCGAACGCTTGGGGCGAATGAGGACGTCGGCAAAGTCGAGTTTGATGTCGTGTTCGATGCGCATCTTGTCAATCCGTTTCGGAAATCGCGTCGCGCCGACGCAACGCGACGTGGCTGTGGATCGACGCGCGTATCTGCGGACAATGTTCGTGGGCGCTCCCCAGCGCGATCAGCCAATTGTGGATGATCCCCGTCGTAAACGACAGCGTATCGTAAGCCATCGCTTCGGGGTCGAGCGTGGGGCGCAGGAAGCCTCGATCCGCGGCGCGCGCGTAGATGATTTTCAACTCCGACAAAAAATCGTGGCGCGGACGGACGATTTCGTAGAGGACCGAGGCGAATTCATTCACGTATTCGCAGCGCCACATCATGATCTCGAAAGTCTGCCTGAGCAGCGGGTTGTTCTCCATCGCGTCGATGAATCCGAGCAGGAACTTTTCGATCGTGTCGAGCGGGTCCGGCGTGTCGTCCGAGGTCAGGCCGGCGTCGAGCGGATTCAGGGTGGTCTGGATCTGGTCGCGCAGGGCGTTGAAGAGCATGGCCTTGTTGTCGAAGTGCCAGTAGATCGCGCCGCGCGTGACGCCGGCCATTTGCGCGACTTTTTCGAGCGAGGTGCGACTGACGCCGAATTTATGAAAAGCGCGGCGCGCGGCGTCGATGATTTCGACGCGCGTTTGCTCCGTTTCCGCCTTTGTTTTTCTCACTTCTGTTTTCCCGGAACGCTGTTTTCTGTTTTCATTCCCTTCCCGAATCGCCCTTGGTCGGCTTTGCCTTGCGGCGCGAGAAGTACCGTGAAGCGGCGCGTCTTCCCAAGCATGGACGATTTTGAAAAGGAATCAATGATTTCTCGATGAATTCGCCGATACTCGCCGGCGCCCGTTGACACGTGGCACGAATGCGTGACCCATAGCGTAGCGTATAACAAATCTTTATTTTCGCAAACCACACATTCCGTTACAAATTATTTCCGTGTGCGTGGAATACATTCAGTTTCGTATGTATAATTCCCAACTTTCGTTTTCCCGAAAACCGGAGTCCTTATGTTGCTTCCTCCCTTGCGCTCGTTTTTCCGCCTGTTTTCCGGCGTTCTTCTCGTTTCGGTGCTGGCCGCGTGCTCCGAGAAAGAGGCGGCGCCCGCGATGCCGCCTGTGCCCGTGACGGTGCTGGAAGCCAAGCCGGTCGACGTGCCCGCCGTCGCCGAAGTGATGGGACGGCTCGACGGTGCGAAAGAAACCGAGGTTCGTCCCCGCGTCGGCGGAATCCTCGTGAAGCGCCTCTACGAAGAAGGCGCCCTCGTCAAGGCGGGGCAGCCGCTTTTCCAGATCGACAAAGCGCCTTACCTGAACGCGCTCGCCGAAGCCCGCGCGCGGGCGGAACAAACGGCGCGCGAGGAAGCGAGGCTGAAGGGCCTCCTCGAACACAGGGCCGTCAGCCGCAAGGAATACGACGACGCCGCGTCGGCGAACGCGATGGCGAAAGCGGTGCTCGACCAGGCGAAGCTCAACCTTTCATGGACGACGGTCACGGCGCCCGTCGACGGTGTTTCGGGGCGTTCGCCGCGTTCCGAAGGCAACCTCATCAGCGTCAGCGACGCGCTACCGCTGACGACGATCTCGCAATCGAACCGGGTGTGGGCGCGTTTCGGCTTGTCCGAATCCGACATCGCCGCGCTTCCCGGCGGACACCTCAGGGAAGGCGACGTGAAGAGCGTCGAACTCGTTCTGCCGGGTGACCGTGTCTATTCCAAGCCCGGAAAGCTCAATTTCTTCGCCTCGACGATCGATACGAATCTGGGGACGCGGCAACTGCGCGCCGAATTCGACAACAGCGAAGGCGAATTATTCCCCGGGCAGTTCGTCCGCGTGCGCCTGACGACGCAGGACCGCCACGGCGTTTTCCTCGTGCCGCAGTCGGCGATCACGCAGACCGAGCTTGCGCGTCTCGTGATGCTCGTCGGCGCCGGGAACAAGGTCGTTTCCCGGCCCGTCAAGACCGCCGAATGGCAGGGCAGAAACTGGGTCGTCGTCGACGGGCTGAAAGCCGGCGACAGAATCATCCTCGACAATCTGATGAAGTTGCAACTGGGCGCGGTCGTCGCGCCGAAGGAGAGGCAAGCGTCCGGTGAAAAACCGTCCGAAGAGGCGTCCGCGCCGCCGTCGGGAGAATCGAAACCCAGGGACGAATCCGGCGCCGCCACGGAAAAACCGGCGGCCAAGCCGTAATCCCGGAAGCGACCGTCACGCATTCGCATCCCGTTTTGAAATGATCCGATGAGAAAACCTTCCCATTCTTCGTCCGCGCACCCAAGCGGGCGGGTTCGCTTGCGCTTTCCAGGATAATCCGCGTCAGAAAAAAGGAATTTCATGTCACGCTTTTTCATCAACCGGCCGATTTTCGCCTCCGTCATCTCGATCGTCATGGTCGTCGCCGGGATCGTCGCGGCGCTCACGCTGCCGGTCTCGCAGTACCCCGAAATCGCGCCGCCGACCGTCGTCATCTCGGCGACCTACCCCGGCGCTTCCGCCGAAACGCTCACGCGCACCGTCGCCGCGCCGATCGAGGAACAGCTCTCGGGGATCGACGGCCTGATGTACTTCAATTCCAGTTCGTCGTCGAACGGCTCCCTGACGATCACCGTTTCGTTTGAAGTGGGGACCGACCCGGACATCGCGACGGTCTATGTGAACAACCGCGTGAAGATCGCCGAGCCGCGTCTGCCCGACGTCGTGCGCCAGTACGGCGTGACCGTGATGAAGCGTTCGCCGAACATCCTCTTCGTCGCCGACCTCACGTCGCCGAACAAAACGCATTCGAGGCTTTATCTGTCGAATTACGCGCTGATCAACATCATCGACGATGTCAGAAGGGTTCCCGGCGTCGGCGACGCGCAGATCTTCGGCGCGCAGGATTACTCGATGCGCGTCTGGCTCATGCCCGACCGGATGGCGCAGCTCGGCGTGACGACGACCGACATCGTCAACGCGGTCGCTTCGCAGAACCGCCAGAACGCGGCGGGGAAGATCGGGCAGGAACCCGCGCCCGACGGGCAGCAACTCGTCTACACGATCGTCGCCAAGGGGCGGCTCCTGACGCCCGAGGAATTCGGAAACATCGTCGTCCGCGCCGACGGCGGCCGCGGCGTTCTGTACCTGAAAGACGTCGCGCGGCTCGAACTCGGCGCGCAGAACTACGATTCGAAGTCCAACAAGGGCGGGCAGGAACAGATCGGGATCGGCGTTTTCCTCCAGGCGGGCGCGAACGCGCTCGATACCGCGAGGCTCGTCAAGGAGCGCCTCGACGAACTGAAGCAGAGCTTTCCCGACGACCTTGAATACAGCGTTCCCTACGATACGACCAAATTCATCCAGGCGTCGATCGAGGAGGTGCTGCACACGCTCGTCGAGGCGATCTTCCTCGTCGCGATCGTCGTCTTCGTCTTCCTCCAGAACTGGCGCGCGACGTTGATCCCGCTGATCGCCGTCCCCGTCTCGCTGATCGGCACCTTCGCCGGGCTCTGGATCTGCGGCTTTTCGATCAACACGCTGACGCTCTTTGCGATGGTGCTCGCGATCGGGATTGTCGTCGACGACGCGATCGTCGTCCTTGAGAACGTCGAGCGATTGATGACGAGCGAAAAGCTCGGCGCGAAGGCCGCGTCGATCGCGGCGATGCGCGAAGTCGCCGCCGCGCTCGTCGCGATCGTCCTCGTCCTCTGCGCCGTTTTCGTCCCGGTGGCCTTCCTCGGCGGCATCGCGGGCGAACTGTACAAGCAGTTCGCCGTCACCGTGTCGATTTCGGTCACGCTTTCCGGCGTCATCGCGCTGACGCTCACCCCCGCGCTGTGCGCGATCCTGCTCAGGCACGAGCACAAGGACGTCCCTTTCTTCCGTCCGTTCAACCGGGCTTTTTACGCGATCACGAACTACTACGCCTATATCGTCGAAAAGACCCTGCGCCACCGCGTCGCCGGAACGCTGATCTGCGCCGCCGTCTTTATCGGGAGCTTCTTCATGTTCCGTGCCGTTCCGGGCGGATTCGTTCCGCTCGAAGACCAGGGCTTCCTGCTCAGCGCGCTCATCCTCCCCGACGGCGCGAGCCTCCAGCGCACCGACGTTTCGGCCAATAAATTCCAGCAGATGGTTCGAAGCGACCCCGGCTCCGCCGAGATCTTTGCGATCGCGGGCAACGACATCGTCAGCGGCAGCATGCGGACGAACGCGGGGACGGTCTTCATTCCGCTGAAGGATTGGGGTGAACGCAAAGACGACGCGGAAACGCTGCGCGCGAAATTTTCGCGCATGGGAATGACGCTCACCGACGGGATGGCGCTCGTATTCAACCCGCCGCCGATCCAGGGGCTCGGAACTTCGGGCGGCTTCGAAGCCTACATCCAGGCGCGCGGCGACAGCGACCCGATCAAACTCTCGACCGTGACGCAGCAGCTTCTGGGCGAATTGAGAAAGCAGCCCGAACTCAGCAGCGTCAGTACCTTCTACCGCCCGTCGTCGCCGCAGATTTACGTCGAAGTCGACGAATCGAAAGCGATGTCCTTCGGGATACAGCCCGCCGACGTCTATACGACCTTGCAGGGGACGATGGGCGCGCTCTACGTCAACGACTTCAACATCAGCGGGCACACCTACCGCGTCCAGCTCCAGGCGGAAAGCCTTTACCGCTTGAAGCCCGACGACCTCGGCAAGGTTTACGTGCGCGCCGCCGACGGCGCGATGATCCCGGTCTCGGCGCTCGTCAAGGTCAAAGAGGTCTTCGGCGCGGAACAACTCGAACGTTTCAACGGATTCCTCGCGGCGAAGATCATGGGCGACGCGCAACCCGGCGTTTCCCTCGGCGATTCGATCAAAACCGTCGAGACCGTCGCGCGCGAAACGCTCCCCGACGGCTACGAACTCGCGTGGGTCGCGCAAGCCTTCCAGGCCAAACGATCGGGAACCGCGTCGGCGCTCGCCTTCGGCTTCGGGATTCTGATGGTCTTCCTGATCCTCGCGGCGCAGTACGAACGCTGGTCGCTGCCGATCGCGGTCATCCTCGCCGTGCCCTTCGGCCTCTTCGGCGCGTTCGGCTTCGTCATGCTGCGCGGGATGCCCAACGATATCTACTTCCAGATCGGGCTGATCGTCCTGATCGGTCTCGCCGCGAAGAACGCGATCCTGATCGTCGAATTCGCCGCGCAGAAGCACAGCGAAGGGATGAGTCTGATGGAGGCGGCGATCACGAGCGCGCGCCTGCGCTTCCGCCCGATCATCATGACCTCGCTGGCCTTCATCCTCGGCGTTTTCCCGCTGGTCCGGGCGAGCGGCGCGGGCGCGGCGGGACGCCAGTCGATGGGGACGGGCGTTTTCGGCGGGATGGTGACGGCGACGTTCATCGCGACGCTGTTCATCCCGATGTTTTTTACCCTGCTGTCGAGTAAAGAGCCTCAGAAACTGGACGACGACGCGAACGAGGAGGGTGCCAATGAAACGCATTGATTTTCCGCGCCGCGGCTTTTGCCGCCCGGCGCTCTTCTCCTTGCTGGCCTTTTTGACGGCTTGCGCCGTCGGGCCCGATTACGAGCGTCCCGCCGCCGACCTGCCGGCGACCTTTACCGCCGTCCCCGGCAAGACGCCTGCGTGGACGGCGTCCGAGACGCATCTTCTCAAGGAATGGTGGCGCCTCTTCGGCGACGACGACCTGAACGAACTCGTCGCGAAAGCGCGTTTACATAATTTCGACCTGCGCGCCGCGGTGGCGCGCGTCGACGAAGCCGAAGCGCTCGCGCGCGAGGCCGGCGCGGCGTACTTCCCAAGGATCGACCTCGGTGCGTCGAGTTCGCGCAGCGAGGTCAGCCGGATCGGCGCAATCCCGGTTCCCGCGCCGAACTCGCGTATGCGCGACTCCCGTCAGGCGGCGCTCGGCGTCTCGTACGAAATCGACCTCTGGGGAAGAATTCGCCGCATGAACGAAGCGGCGACGGCCGATTTTCTCGCGACCGCGTACGCGAAAGATACGATCGAACTCTCGGTTTCCGCTTACGTCGTTTCCGCCTACGTCGCGCTCCGCGCGGCCGACGCGAACCTTTCGTTTACGCAAAGCACGCTGGAAAGCCGGAAACAGGTTCTCGACATCGTCCGAAGCCGCGTCGACGCGGGGAGCGCGTCGACGCTCGAACTCTACCAGGCCGAAGGCGTTCTCGAAGCGGCGCGCGCCCAACTCGCCGGATTGCGCCACCAGCGCGCGCTCGCCGAGAGTCAGTTGGCGCTCCTGACGGGGCAAGTCGGCCTCACGATCAAACCCGACGACCTCCTGCGTCTGCCGATTCCCCCCGTTCCCCCGCCGGGTCTGCCGTCCGAACTGATCGAATCGCGTCCCGACGTCCGTCTGGCCGAAGAATCGCTGATCGCGGCGAACGCGCGGATCGGCGTCGCCAAGGCGGCGCTTTTCCCGAGCGTGTCGCTGACCGGCAACATGGGGAGCGAGAGCGCCGCGCTCGTCAAGCTGTTTTCCGCGCCGGCGGAGGTCTGGTCGATCTCGGCGGCGCTCGCGATGCCGATCTTCGACGCGGGGCGCAATTTCGCGCGAATCGACCAAGCGACGGCGCGCCAAAGACAGGAACTCGCCAATTATCTGAAAAGCGTTCAGACCGCGTTCAAGGAAGTGAACGACGCGCTCGTCGGATTGCGGGAAAACAGCGAGGGTGACAGGGCGCAGGCCGCGCGCGCCGAGGCGGCGACAAAAACGCTCGAACTCGCGCAACGCCGTTACGAAGCGGGGTATTCGCCCTTCCTCGAAGTGCTCGACGCGCAACGCGGCGCGAACGACGCGCGGCTGGCCTTCATCGACCTTCGGCAGGCGCGCCTCAATTCGGTCGTCGACCTGTTCAAGGCGATCGGCGGCGGTTGGAGCGACCCCTTCGCAAACGCAGCCGGCGCCGAAGCGTCCGACACGGACGCCGAGGGCGAAAAATAACGCGGCGGTACGGGATGCTCCGGCCTATCGCCCACCGGATGCTCCGCGCCCGCCGCGCTCGAAGTCTTTCATGAAGTCGACGAGCGCTTCCACACCTTCGATCGGCATCGCGTTGTAGATCGACGCGCGCATTCCTCCCGCCAGACGGTGCCCGCGAATCTGGAGCAGTCCGCGCGCCTTTGCGGAGTCGACGAACGCGTCGTTGCGCGTCTCGTCTTTCAGCCGGAACGTGATGTTCGTCAGCGAGCGGTTTTCGCGCGCGACCCGGGTTTCATAAAAGTCCGACGCGTCGAGAAAATCGTAAAGAAGCCCCGCTTTTGCGCGCGCACGCGCCTCCATCACCCTGAGTCCGCCTTCGGCCTTCACGTGTTTGAAAACCAGACCGGCGATATAGATCGCGTACGTCGGCGGCGTATTGACCATCGAGTCGTTGTCCGCGCAGAGTTTGTAGTCGAAAAGCGTCGGCGTATCGGTGAGCGCGTTCCCGATCAGGTCGTCGCGCACGACGACGATCGTGATCCCGGCGGGGCCGATGTTTTTCTGCGCGCCCGCGTAGATCAAGCCGAAACGCGAAACGTCGATCGGCCTCGAAAGGATGTTCGACGACATGTCGGCGACGAGCGGGACTCCGCCCGTTTCGGGGACGGGGAAGATTTCGACGCCGCCGATCGTCTCGTTCGGCGTGTAGTGGAGGTAGGCGGCATCAACGTCGGTTTCCCACGTATCGAACGCGGGCGCGCGCGTAAAACCCTCGTCCTCGGACGACGCGACGACCTTGACGCGGCAGAATTTCCGGGCCTCCTTGATCGCCTTTTCCGACCAGACACCCGTGTTGAGGTAATCGGCCGACGTCTTTCCGCGAAGGAGGTTCATCGGCACCATGGCGAACTGGCTCGTCGCGCCGCCCTGCATGAAGAGGACTTTGTAATTCGACGGAATGTCGAGAAGCGCGCGAAGGTCCGCCTGCGCTTCGGCGAGGATGCGCGTGAACTCCTCGCCGCGGTGCGACATCTCCATGACCGACATTCCGCAGCCGTGCCAATCGACGAGTTCGTCGCGCGCGTGTTCGAGGACTTTCAGCGGGAGCATCGCCGGGCCGGAGCCGAAATTGAAGGGACGTTTCATCAAAAACTCACTCTGGTAAAAAAACATTCCCAAACCTCTCTCGGGGAGAAGTCTTGGGGGGGTGGGGTCGGCAATGCGGGCGGTTCGGTTTCGCCTGAGCATGGTGGAATGAAAACGCACACGCCGATGCTTTCACTTCCCGGCGGTCGGCGAGAAAACGGCGGGGCCGGCGTCAGCTCGATCTTTTCACGATGCGGTTTTTCGCGTCGACGAAAATGATCGACGGCGCGTGTCCGGGGATTTCCGCGTCGTCGTAGTTCGCAAAGCTCGCGATGATCAGAATGTCTCCGGGCATCGCGTGGCGCGCGGCCGAGCCGTTGATCGAGATCGTCCCGGACCCGCGTCCCGCGCGGATCGCGTACGTGGAAAAACGCGCCCCGTTGGTGACGTTCCAGATATCGATCTTCTCGTTTTCGATGATGTTCGCCGCTTCCAGGAGCGTGTCGTCGATGCCGCAGGAGCCTTCGTAGTTGAGGTCGGCGTCGGTCGTCGTAACGCGATGCAGTTTCGATTTGAGCAATGTCCTTTGCATGGTTTTTCCAGGGTCGGAGAGAGTTCAGGAATCCGTGGGGGCGCCTCGGCCCTCGGTCGGGATTTCGAGGTTGTCGATCAGGCGGGGTATCCCAAGGCGGCTCGCCGCCAGAACGACGAGGTCGCGATCATTGGAAGACGGCGCCTGCAGGTCGGTTTGCCGGCGGATCGCGACGTAATCGGTTTGCCATCCGTTCGCGTCGAGTTCGGACGCCGCGTCGCGCTCCTGCGCGGAAAAATCGGTTTCCCCGCGTTCGATCGCGTCGCGCACGCGGACGAGCACGCGGTGGAGGCGCGGCGCTTCGGCGCGCTCTTCAAGCGTCAGGAAGCCGTTGCGCGACGAGAGCGCGAGGCCGTCGCCGTCGCGGACGGTTTCACCGCCGACGATTTCGACCGGAAGCGCGAGTTGGCGAACCATGTTTCGCAAGACCATCAATTGCTGGTAATCCTTTTTTCCGAAAAACGCGACCTGCGGCTGGACGATATTGAACAACTTTAACACGACGGTCGCAACGCCGCCAAAATGCCCCGGACGAAAGCGGCCTTCCAACTGATTCTGAATGTCGGGCAATTCGACGCGGGTGGTCTGGGGTTCGGGGTAGAGTTCGCGCTCGGTCGGCGCGAACAGAAAATCGACCTGCGCGGCCCGGAGCTTTTCGCAGTCGGCGTCGAAAGTGCGGGGATAGCTGTTGAAATCCTCGTTCGCCCCGAATTGCAGTGGATTGACGAAAATGCTGGCGACGAGCGTTTCGCCGCGCAAACGCGCCTGCGTCATCAGCGACACGTGGCCCGCGTGGAGGTTCCCCATCGTCGGAACGAAGGCGACCACGCGCCGGTTTTTCATCGCGGCGCGCAGTTCGGCCGGGCTTGTGCAAACCTGCATGAAAACGCCCCGTCTTTCAGTAGCAGTGCTCGGCGGCGGGGAAGCTGCCGTCCTTGACGGCGGCGACGTAGGCCGCGATCGCCGCGGCGATGCTCGGCTGGCCGTCCATGAAATTTCGGACGAATTTCGGCTTGCGCCCCGGGTAGATATTCAGCATGTCGTGCAGGACGAGAACCTGCCCCGAACACACGGGACCCGCGCCGATGCCGATCGTCGGAATCGAGAGCGCCTGCGTCGCCGCCTCGCCGACCGGCGCGGGGACGGCCTCGAAGACGATCAGCGCCGCGCCCGCGTCCTCCTGCGCTTTGGCGTCGTCGAGGAAACGCTGCGCGGCGGAGTCGCCCTTCCCCTGGACGCGGAAACCGCCGAACTGGTGGACCGACTGCGGCGTCAGGCCGATATGCGCGCACACCGGGATTCCGCGCTCGACGAGAAAGCGCGTCGTCTCCGCCATCGTGACGCCGCCCTCGATCTTGACCACCTGCGCGCCGGCCGCCATCAGCTTGACCGCGTTGCGGTAAGCGAGCTGCGGCGACTCCTGGAAGGTTCCGACGGGCATGTCGGAAACGACCATCGGGCGGCTGCACCCGCGAACGACGGCGCGGGTATGGTAGAGGATGTCGTCCAGCGTTACCGGAAGGCTCGACGTATGTCCCTGTATGACGTTGCCGAGCGAGTCGCCGATCAGAACGATATCGACGCCCGCCGCCTCGCAAAGCTGGGCGAAACTTGCGTCGTAACAAGTGAGCATCACGATCTTTTCGCCGGACGCGCGCATTTTTGCGAGGTCCAGGTGCGTCAGTTGGCGCGTTGAAGACTGAGCAGACATGTTTAACCCCCTCTTTAGAGATATACGCGGACCGCGCGCACCGAAAACGATGCACCGAACCGAAAATCGGCCGTCGTTGTCGGCGGAGCTTTGAACTCACCGGGTCGACGACGATGACCGGCGCAACATTATAGCTGTGAAAAAAAGTTTTTCTATTCCCGTAAACCTCAAGGGGAAGATTGAATTCATTTTCGTCCGGCGTCAAGTGGAGAAGAGCCGATTCTTGCGCGTTTTCAAGCGCTTTTGGTGGGCATCGCTACATCCAGCGTTTTCACCGGGAAAGGAATCAAAAGCCTTTTCAACACTCGCCTCATCTCCTGCCAAAGGATTGACGGCGCCAACAAATATCGCATATATTGCAAACATGACAAACCAAGCCAATCTTCCAATCACCCTCCGCTCCCTCCGCGCCAGGCTTGCGCTCACGCAGGAACAACTTGCCGAACGGCTGGGCGTCTCCTTTGCCACGGTCAACCGCTGGGAGGCTGGCACCAGCAAACCCCAGCGCGCGCAGGCCGATGCCATCGCCGCGCTGTCGCGCGAAGCGGGAATCGAGGGCGAATCCGCCGCCGAAGCCGGAACTGCTCCGCCGCGCCGTGCCCGTCGTGCGATCAGCGCCGCCACGCCCACCACCAAGCCGATGGAACAGATGCTGTGGGACGCTGCCTGCTCGATCCGTGGCGAAAAGGACGCCGCCAAATTCAAGGACTACTTGCTACCGCTGCTGTTCCTGAAGCGCCTGTCCGACGTGTTCGACGACGAAATCGCCCGCCTCGCCGAGGAATACGGCGACCGCGCCACGGCGTTGGAAATCGCCGAGTCCGACCACTCGTTGCTGCGCTTTTACCTGCCGCTTGAGGCCCGCTGGGCCGTCCTCAGCGGCCGCGAGGCGTTCAACTGGCCGCTGGGCGCGCAAGGTAGCCCCACCGTGCCGCGCGACATCGGCGAACATTTGACGAAAGCCGTGCGCGCCGTCGTCGAACAAAACCCTGCACTTTCCGGTGTGATTGATATGGTGGACTTTGCCGCCGAGCGCAACGGCGAGCGCGACGTAAATCCCGCCAAGCTGCGCGGCGTCGTCGAAACCTTCTCCGACCCACGCTATCGCCTGGGGTTGGCCGACGTGCAGCCGGATTTTCTGGGGCGCGCCTACGAATACCTGTTGCGCAAATTCGCCGAAGGCTCCGGCCAGAGCGCGGGCGAGTTCTTCACGCCGACCGAGGTGGGCTTCCTGATGGCGCACATCCTGCGCCCGCGTCCCGGCGACACCTGCCACGACTACGCCTGCGGCTCGGCGGGCCTGCTCATCAAGCTGCAACTGGTGGCGCGCGAACTCGACCCCACGAGCCGCATTCCACTGAAACTGAGCGGTCAGGAATTGCAGGCCGAGAGTTACGCTGTGGCGCGCATGAACGCCATCATCCACGACATGGAGGTGGAACTGGCGCGCGGCGACACCCTCATCAACCCCAAGTTCCGCGACGCGGCGGGCAAGATTCGCGGGCACGACATCGTCGTCGCCAACCCGATGTGGAACCAGCCTTTCGCGCCCGACCTGTTCGCCAACGACCCGTTCGACCGCTTCCGCACGGCGGGCGGCATCACCAGCGGCAAGGGCGATTGGGCGTGGTTGCAGCACACGCTGGCGGCAACGGACGACGATGGTCGCGCCTGCGTGGTGCTCGATACCGGCGCGGTCACGCGCGGCTCCGGCAGCAGGAACGAGGACAGGGAGCGCAATATCCGAAAATGGTTCGTGGACCGCGACCTCATCGACGGCGTGATCCTGCTACCCGAAAACCTGTTCTACAACACCCCGGCGGCGGGCGTGGTCGTGGTGCTGAACAAGCGTAAGCCCACCGCGCGCAAGGGCAGGATTTTCCTGCTCAACGCCAGCAGGCATTTCAGGAAGGGCAGGCCGAAGAACTATCTGCCGGAGGAAGACATCCGGCCGCTGGCGGCGATGTATCTGAAGGGCGAGGCGGCCCCCGGCGAACTCGCGGTCATCACGACGCGGCAGGCGGAGGAGGCGGATTACAACTTGAGTCCGAGCCGGTGGGTCGCTCAGTCCAGCGCCGCCGATGTTGCGTCCGTAAGTTCGCTGGTCGAGAAGCTGGTGCAGCTTGACGGCGAAGCGCATCAGCTTTCGGCATCCATCACGAAACTGCTGGCGAGGATTTCCGATGAGTCTGCTTGACCTCGCCAACCAAGGCGGCAGAGCATGGACGCGCATCGGCGATAGCTACGGCGTCACCAAGAAACCACGCGACCTTGATGTTCGCTCACACGCGACCATTCCGTTCATTCCGATGGAATCCGTTCCGCAAGGCGGCGCTTACGAACCGGTGTTTTCCCTCAAGTCGCCGGATGCTTTGACGAGCGGAACTTACTTCGAGCGCGGTGATGTGCTGGTCTCGAAAATCACGCCGTCCTTCGAGAATGGCAAGCAGGCGTTCGTACAGTCCTTGCCGTTGCCGTTCGGCTACGCCACCACAGAGGTGATTCCACTGCGCCCGTTCGAGGGCGGCAAGCACGACCCGCGCCTGTTGTTCTTCTATCTGCTGCATCCCGATGTTCGCCACTATGTCGCCGAGCGCATGGAAGGTTCGACCGGGCGGCAGCGCGTGCCCGAAGGCGTACTACTCGATTTGCCGATGCCGGACATTGAGCTACAGGAGCAGACGCGCGCGGCTGATACACTGGAAATGATTCAAGCGGCGATGGCCGTCGAGGACAAAGCGGCGGAGAACGCCCAAGAACTCAAGCGCGCCGCCATGACCCGCCTGTTCACGCGCGGACTGCGCGGCGAGGCTAGTAGGGAAACCGAGATCGGGCTGGTGCCGGAAAGCTGGGATATTCTCACGATCAACGATGTTGCGCTGGCGACGCAATATGGTCTTTCGGTTCGCGGGCAACCGCAGGGACGCTTTCCTATCTTGCGAATGAACTGTCAGGACGATGGGCGCGTTGTGTTCCGCGACCTTCAATACGTTGACTTGGATGAAGCCACGTTTGCAGCGTTTCGCCTCGAAGCTGGCGATCTACTTTTCAATCGTACAAACAGTATCGAGCACGTAGGGCGTACAGCCATCTTCGAGGACGAATGTGATACGGTGTTCGCGTCCTACCTCGTGCGGTTACGGGTAAATGCGAGCCGATGTGTGCCGCAGTTCCTGAACTACTTCATGAATCGGCGGGAAGTGCAAAGTGACATCAAGCGTTTTGCCAGTCGTGCAGTCGGACAGGCGAATATCAATGCCACCAAACTGCGTATGGTTGCTTTCCCGTTACCTGCGACCCTCGACGAACAACGCGAAATCGTCGCCATTCTCGACGCTCTCGACCGCAAGATCGCCCTGCACCGCCAAAAGCGCGCCGTGCTGGAAGAACTGTTCCAGTCGCTGTTGCACAAGCTGATGACCAGCGAAATCCGCATCGCCGACCTCGACCTGTCGGCTTTGCTTTCCGATCGGTAAGGACTTGCAGATGTATTTTTTCTACTTCGACGAATCCGGTTCTCGTGATCAAGGTGTGGCCGGAAGCTTCGCCGTTGATCGGAATGGCACGTACGGCCTGGGACGCCCACAAACAAGAAACCCTCCACAACGGGAGGGCCGAATGATGTCGGGCTGGGATTTCCATATCGAGCCCGCATGGGGCACCCGACGCCACAACTATAAGGGCTGGTACGCGGGTTGTCAATGCTTATCAAGCAAGTTTTCCAGTGAGGAAGCGCGATCCAGGGTAACGGACGATTGCTTGCGTGTCTACCTGTCCACACGACCCAAAGGCAACCGCGCCGACCTGATGTTTCTCATCAACGGCGTTCCAGTCGCCATTCTCGACGCCCTCGACCGCAAGATCGCCCTGCACCGCCAAAAGCGCGCCGTGCTGGAAGAACTGTTTCGGTCGCTGCTGCACAAGCTGATGACCGGCGCCATCCGCGTCGCCGACCTCGACCTGTCGGCGCTGCCGACAAATTTGTCTTGATGAAAAGGAAAAATCGGTTATGATTCGTCCATCATCCGCCCCCGGCAGTAAGCCTTCCCAACTTGATCCGGGAAGCGCCGAACCCCGGGGCAATTCTTTTTCCAGTCCCAAATCGACCGATCTGCTGTACCACGTTTCGCCGACCATGACCGCCGTCATGGTTGATGCCGGGTTCTATCTGACCCAGGCGCAGCGCATTTTTGGCAGACAACATCCCGATGAGGCTGCCGATGTGCTGCACAAGTTGGCGCTGGATCACCTCAACGATGGCAAAGGTCAGCGTGTTTCGCGCTTGTATCGCATTTTTGTCTATGACGCACCACCCGCCGCCTGGAAGGGGCATACTCCACTTGGCAAGAAAGCTGTCGATTTCAGGGAATCCGCGACGGCGAAATGGCGGCGTGCTTTTCACGAAGCGCTGCGCGGCCTGCGCAAGGTCGCGCTGCGCATGGGCGAGATTCCAACCAGCCATGTTCGCTGGCAGATCACGCCCGATGCACTAAAAGACCTGACCAGCGGCAAGAAGCAATGGACGGAAATCACCGATGACGATTTCCGCCTCGACTTGCGTCAGAAGGGCGTGGATATGCGGTTGGGCTTGGATATCGCCGCGTTGTCGTTCAAACGGCAGGTCAACCAGATCATTCTGATTTCAGGCGACGCGGACTTCGTACCCGCCGCCAAGCTGGCGCGGCGGGAAGGCGTCGACTTTATCCTTGATCCGATGTGGTCAAACATCCGACCCGACCTCTACGAACACATCGACGGTCTGCGCTCGGTTTGTCCGAAACCCGCCGGCAAGGCGGAAAGGGTGAGGGAGGATCGCGCATGAAGAAGGAACTGATCCAGAAGTTGCACAAGAGCTTCGAGGACTGCGCACACCAGACCAATGAGGGTGTCGAGTTCTGGCTGGCGCGCGAACTGCAAGACCTGCTGGGCTACACGCAGTGGCGCAATTTCGAGGCGGTGATCGATAAAGCCAGGATGGCTTGTGAGAACGCCGGTCAGGTCGTGGCGGATCATTTTGCTGACGTCAGCAAAATGATTGACCTCGCCAAGGGTGCGGAGCGAGACGTGGGCGACGTCGCCCTCACCCGCTACGCCTGTTACCTGATCGCCCAGAACGGCGACCCGCGCAAGGACGCCATCGCGTTCGCGATGACCTACTTCGCGGTGCAGACGCGCAGGCAGGAGTTGATCGAGACGCGCATCGCCGAATGGGAGCGGCTGCAAGCACGCGAAAAGCTCACGCTGTCGCAGAAGGAACTCTCCGGCGTGCTCTACGAGCGCGGCATCGACAGCCAGGGCTTTGGGCGTATCCTGAGCAAGGGCGACGCGGCGCTGTTCGGCGGGCTTTCGACGCAGAACATGAAGGATCGGCTGTCCGTGCCGGACGGCCGCCCGCTGGCGGACTTCTTGCCGACCATCACGATCAAGGCCAAGGACTTCGCCAACGAGATCACCAACACCCAAGTCAAGCAGCAGGACTTGCGCGGCGAGTCCGGCATCACGCAGGAGCACGTGAAAAACAACCGCGACGTGCGCAAGCTACTGACTGACCGCAACATCGTCCCGGAGAACCTCCCTGCGGCCGAGGACGCGAAGAAGCTGGAACGGCGGCTGAAGTCCGAGGAGAAGAAACTGCCGAAGCAGGCGTCGCGCTTGGGTGGCAAGAGTAGCGGGAAGACGGAATAGGACTGTCGTCGTGGCTCAAGTCCTGAAAATCTCCGAAGCCGGAACCGTACAGTTCCCGATGGTGGATCACGCCGTCGAAATCGGCTGGACGCCGCTTTCGCCCGTCGAGGCCTTGTTCCGGCGCGGCGACGAATCGGCGCGGATGTTTCGCGGGACACTGGTGCAGAAGATTCTGGCCTTCAACCCTTGGCTGACCGCCGACGCCACCCGCTCGATCGTCGAAACGCTGGACGCGCTGCCCGCCAGCATCGAGGGCAACCGCGAACTGCTGTCGTGGCTGCGCGGCGAGCGCCAGTGGTATGACGATGCCGAAAAACGCCATCGCGCGGTAACGCTGATTGATTTCCAGAACCCGGCGCGGAATCTGTTTCACGTCACCTGGGAATGGAAGATCAAGCCGCCCGCACGACCCAAAGGCAACCGCGCCGACCTGATGTTTCTCATCAACGGCGTTCCCGTCGCCATCGTCGAGCACAAGAACCCGAAGGACGGCGGCGCGCTGGAACGCGCCGTCAAGCAACTGCGCCGCTACGAACTGGAAACGCCGGAATTGCTGGCGACCGCGCAGTTGTTCAACGTGACGCACCTGCTCGACTACTGGTACGGCGTGACGTGGAACGCCAACCGCCGCGACATGGCGCGCTGGAAGCAGGCCCCGGAAGAAACCTACCGCTCCGCGGTACAGGCGTTCTTTGAGCCGACCGACTTCCTGCGTACTTTGCAGTACTGGATTCTGTTCTACGTGCAGGACGGCGAAACGAAGAAATCCGTCCTGCGTCAGCACCAGCGCCGCGCCATCGACGCCATCCTCGCGCGCTGCGCCGATCCGGCCAAGACGCGCGGACTGGTATGGCACACGCAGGGTTCGGGCAAGACCTTCACGCTGCTCACGGCGGCAAGGCGGATTCTGGAGGACAAGGCGCGCTTCGCCAACGCCACGGTCATCCTCGTCGTGGATCGTACCGAACTCGAAGGCCAGTTGAAGGGTTGGGTGGAGCGGCTCTTGGGCGAGATGCAGCGGCAGGACATCGCCGTGAAACGCGCCGCGAACAAGGCCGAACTGCAAGCCCTGCTGGACGCGGATTTCCGTGGTCTCGTCATTTCGATGATCCACAAGTTCGACGAGATCAGACGAGACAGTTGCATTCGAGACAACGTCTATGTGTTCATCGACGAGGCGCACCGCTCGGTGGCGAAGGACTTGGGCACCTATCTGATGGCCGCCGTGCCCAGAGCCACCATCATCGGCTTCACCGGCACGCCCATCTCGAACGGCGCGCAGGGCGAAGGCACGTTCAAGATTTTCGGCAAGGAGGACGAGCACGGCTATCTGGACAAGTATTCGATTGCCGAGTCCATCGCCGACGAAACCACGCTGCCGATCAAGCATGTGATGGCGCCCAGCGAGATGACCGTACCCGTCGAGCGGCTGGACAAGGAATTCTTCGCGCTGGCTGAGAGCGAAGGCGTCACCGATGTGGAGGAACTCAACAAGGTGCTCGACCGCGCCGTGGGCCTGCGCACCTTCCTCACCGCCGATGACCGCATCGAGAAGGTGGCGGCCTTCGTCGCCGAACACTTCAAGGAAAACGTGCTGCCGCTGGGCTACAAGGCGTTCGTGGTGGCAGTGAACCGTGAAGCCTGCGCTAAATACAAGCAGGCACTGGACAAGCTGCTGCCGCCGATATGGACAGCGCCGGTCTATACGCAGAACGCGGCGGACGCGGCGGATCGCCCGCTGGTGGCGAAGCTCCAGCTTTCGGACGAGGCCGAGGAACAGGTGCGGCTGATGTTCAAGAAGCCCACCGAGAACCCCAAGATTCTGATCGTCACCGACAAGCTGCTCACCGGTTTTGATGCGCCGCCGCTGTATTGCCTCTACCTCGACAAGCCGATGCGCGACCATGTGTTACTGCAATCCATCGCGCGCGTGAACCGGCCTTATGTGGACGCCAGCGGCGTGCAGAAGCGCGTGGGATTGGTGCTGGATTTCGTCGGCGTGCTGCGCGAACTGAAGAAGGCGCTGCAATTCGATTCCAGCGACGTGAGCGGAGTGATCGAGGACTTGGATGTGCTGTTGCACGACTTTCTGCAACGCATTGCGCAGGCTCGCAAGGATTACCTCGAAGTCGACGCCGACGGCGCGCCCGACGAACGGCTGGAGCGCTTGGTGTTCGGGCGCTTCCTCGATCCCGAAGTCCGCAAGGCCTTCTTCGAGGCGTACAAGGAAATCGAGGCGCTGTGGGAAATCCTCTCGCCCTCGCCCGAACTGCGCGACCAGATCGCTCCCTACAAGGCTTTGAGCCAGCTTTACGCGGCGGTGAAGAACGCCTACGCGGAAAAGGTCGGCTTCGTCGCCGATCTGGCCTACAAGACGCGGAGGCTCGTCGAGGAAAACGCTGAGCAGCAAAGCCTGGGGCGACTGACCAAGAGCGTGACCTTCGACGTGGCGACCTTGCAATCCCTGCGCGGCGAGCCGGGTTCGATCGAGGCCAAGGTGTTCAACCTCGTGCGCGGCTTGCAGCGGGAAATCGACGCGGATCCGGCTACCACGCCGGTATTGCAGCCGTTGAAGGATCGCGCCGAACGCATCCTGAAAGATTTGGAGGAACGCAAAACCACGGGTCTCGCCGCAATGAATCAACTGGCGGCGCTGGCGGCGGAGAAGGAAGCGGCGATGCAGGTCGCCCACGACAGCGGCCTTTCGGCCCGCGCCTTCGGCGTGTATTGGGTGCTGCGCGAGGACGCGGCGGTGAAGGTGCTGGGCTTGGACGCGATGACGCTGGCAAAGGAATGCGAGGAACTGCTGGGCCGCTTCCCGAACGCCGCGGTCAACGCCGACGAACAGCGGCGGCTGCGTGCCGCGATTTACAAACCCATGCTGCCCTTGGGGCAAAATGAGCGCGCGCGCGTGGTTGATCTGGTGATGAGGCTACTGCTGGCGGAAAACGGCGAATGAAATCGTTACCGTATCCCGATCAAGATTTGCGTCGTCGCGCGCTGGCGTGGGCTGTGAAGCTCAAGGTCAACCCGCGTGTGTTGCGTGTGCAGACGATGCGGCGCAAATGGGGGTCGTGCTCGTCGGCGGGCACGGTAACGCTGGCCCGCGATCTGTCCGATCGGGAAGCGCGCTTTCAGGACTACGTGATTGTCCACGAATTGTTGCACCTGCGTTACGCCACGCACGGACGCGTATTCAAGGCGCTGATGAGCGCTTACGTGCCGGGATGGCGGGCGATGGAACGTCAACGGCTTGCTTGAAGATATCAGGGATCAGGAATCAGGGATCAGGAATCAGGAATCAGGGATCAGGAATCAGGAATCAGGGATCAGGAATCAGATCAATTACCGGCGGCGTTGCCGCCGGGGAAAAATCCACGAGACGGGCGAGACGCCCACACTTCCGGTGAACGATTGGGCACGGCGCGCCGTGTCCCTACGAGTCCCCGCGAATACGGTAATCCCACCCACTTTCCCCCTGACAAGGGGGAAATGAAGGGGGTTTCGGGGTTTCAGCGAACGTCGGCGTTCCAAACCCCTCCTATCCTCCCCTTATCAGGGGAGGAACCGAAACGCCAACCGTTCGCGCGGTGTCGATCAGGGATCAGGGATCAGATCGGTTTGCGGCGGCGTTGCCGCCGGGGAAAAATCCACGAAGCGGGCGAGACGCCCACACTCCCGGTGAACGCCGTGCCGCGCCTCACCATCATTCATACGCATGTGGAACGTTCATGGCTGTACGGGCGGGTTTGAAACCCGCCCCTACGGCCTTATTCATTACCGCATCAGATCATCGAACACCGATCGGTTTTCATCTGGCCACTGACCACTGACCACTGTCCTCTGTCCTCGGATATCAAAATGGTCAGGAAACCGAACACGGAGGTATTGGATACTGAGAAAACGCGGACAACACCTTCACGAAAGGAGCAAGAAAATGAGGAAAAGATTCAGGGATCGGCTTCTCGCCGGATGCGCCGCCTTGAAGCTCCCGGAGGCGCCGGAAGGATCGGAGGCGCCGGAGGGATCGGAGGCGCTGGAGGGATCGGAGGCGCTGGAAGGATCGGAGGCGCCGGAAGGATCGGAGGCGCTGGAAGGATCGGAGGCGCCGGAAGGATCGGAGGCGCAGGAAGGATCGGAGGCGCCGGAAGGACCGGAGGCGCCGGAAGGATCGGAGGCGCCGGAAGTACCGGAGGCGCTGGAAGGATCGGAGGCGCGGTAAGGATCGGAGGCGCCGGAAGGATCGGAGGCGCTGGAGGGATCGGAGGCGCTGGAGGGATCGGAGGCGCCGGAAGGATCGGAGGCGCGCGCCGTGTTCCACACTTCAGAAGGCGCCGGGACGCGCGCCGCGCTACCCGACGCAGCCGAAGTCGACCGCGAAACGATCACGCGCCCGGTTCTGACGACGACGGGGTATGTGCTTCCGCGCACGCGGGGCGTTGCCGGGAGGGCATGGTGATGTGCGGCGGGGGAGGTACGCCGAAGGTCGTCGAGCGCGACCCGCAGGCCGAAGCCGAAGCGGCGGCTGCCGAGGCGGCGAAAAAGGCGAATCAGGAAGCGGCGGAAAAGAAGAAGCGTTACAAGGGGAGCAGCCTGCTTGCGTCGGGTGCGCGCGGCGTATCGGGCAGTGCGGCGAACTCGCTGCTCGAACAGGCGCGGGGCAAGGACCTTCTCGGAAAATGAAGAAAGACATGGCATCGAATGTTCTGCGGCGCCTCGACGCGATGAAGGCGCTGCGGCGTCCGCACGAATCGGTCTGGCGGCAGTGCTTCGAGTACAGCTATCCCCTGCGGGGCGCGGGTTTCGTGAGCGATCTTGTCAGCGCCGAAGAAGCGCGGCGCCTGCGCGCGGAATTGCTCGATTCGACCTCGACCGACGCCGCGCGTATCCTCGCTTCGGGGATCATGTCGGGGATCACGCCGGCGAATTCGCGCTGGTTCCAGCTCGACGCCGGAGAGGAATCCGACGACGAGCGCCGCTGGCTCGACGCGTGCGCGCAGACGCTCTGGGAAAACATTCACGTCTCGAACTTCGACGCGGCGGCTTACGAGGCGCTGATCGACGTCGTCTGCGCCGGATGGTTCGCGCTCTACGTCGACGAGATGCCGGGCGTCGGCGGACTGCGGTTTTCGCAGTGGCCGCTTTCGGGCGTTTATGTCGCGAGCACGAATTCGGCGGGGACGGTCGACACGGTCTATCGCGTTTTCAAGCTCTCGGCCGAGCAGGCGGCGACCGAATTCGGCGAAGAAAATCTCAGCGAGAGAACAGCGAGGCTCGCGCGCGAAAAACCCGACGAGAAGATAGACTTCGTCCACGCGATCACGCCGCGCGGCGACGAGGCAAAGAGAGACGCGAAGCTCGCGCGCGACCTTCCCTTCGCGTCGGTACACGTCGAGGTCGGTGAAAAGCGCCTCGTCCGGGAATCGGGTTACCACGAAATGCCCGTCATCGTCCCGCGCTGGATGCTGATCCCCGATTCGGCGTACGGCGTCGGCCCGGTCTTCGACGCGCTCCCCGACATCAAAATGCTCAACAAACTCAAGGAGATGGAGCTTGCCTCGGCCGACCTTTCGATCGCGGGGATGTGGATCGCCGAGGACGACGGCGTTCTGAACCCCCGTACCGTCAAGGTCGGGCCGCGCAAGATCATCGTCGCCAATTCGGTCGATTCGATGAAGCCGCTCCAGACCGGCGCAAACTTCGAACTCTCGGAAATCCTCGCCGAACAGTTGCAAAGGTCGATCCGCAAAGTGCTGATGGCCGACCAGTTGCAGCCGCAGAACGGTCCGCAGATGACCGCGACCGAAGTCCATGTCCGCGTCAACCTCCTCCGCCAATTGCTCGGGCCGATCTACGGGCGTCTGCAAGCCGAATACCTCCAGCCGCTGATCAAGCGCTGCTTCGGGCTGGCTTACCGCGCCGGCGTTTTCGGTCCGGCGCCGGAATCGCTCGCCGGACGGGAGTTTTCGATCCGCTACCTCTCGCCGCTCGCGCGCGCGCAAAAGCTCGACGACGTGACGGCGATCGAGCGCTACATCGCCGATGTCGCGTCGTTCGCGCAGATCTTCCCCGAACTCGTCGACCAGATCGACGGCGCGCGGGCCGGACGGCGCATCGCCGAAGGACTCGGCGTTCCGCCCGACGTGACGCGCAGCGACGACGAAGTCGCGCGCGTACGCGACGAGCGGACGCGGCAAGCCGCGCTGGAAAAAGCAATGACGCGCGGAATAGAGGCCGGCGCGGGCGGCGCGATGATCGAGAAGGTTTTGGCGTCTGGAGCGCTACGGTGATGCTCGGAGCCGAAACCTACGCGCGCGTATTTGAACAGCATGCCGACGGCGCGTCGGTTCTCGACGACCTGACGGCGAAATTCGGCCGCCCGGTCTACGTCAAGGGCGGCCTCGAAGGCGACCGGGAAACCTGCTTTCGGGCGGGACAACGCAGCGTCCTCGAATGGATTCTGGGACGCATCAACCAAGCAAACGGAGTCATCGAAAATGATGAAGAATAAGTATGCCGTCATGGCTGTCGAAAACGGCGGAAACGCTTCGGGCGCTTCCGGCGCGGGAAATGACGGCGAGGTTTTGAAAAACGCGGCGCCGGGAAGTCTTCTCGCGTCGGGAGAAGGCGAGACGTTCGCGGAAAGCGGATCGGGGGCATTGAACGAGTCGAACGTGTCGAACACATCGAACGCTTCGGCGCCCGGCGATTATATTCCAGAAAAATACCGTGTCACCAAGTCCGACGGGTCGCTCGACGTCGAAGCCTCCGCAAGAAAGGTCTCGGAAGCCTGTCGTCATCTCGAACAACGCCTCGGCACGCATGAGGCGCCGCCGAAGTCGGCGGAAGACTACGCGCCGAGGATCGAAAACGCGGGATTCGATTGGGACGAAATGAAGGCCGACCCGAAGATGCAGGGTTTTCTGAAAGGCGCGCACGCCAAGGGCATGAGCAACGATCAGCTTTCCTACGTTCTCGGTGAATACGTCAAATACGCGCCGGAACTCGTCAGGGGCGCGGGTGAGATCGACGCCGAAGCGGCAAGAGCCGACCTGAAAAAATCGTGGAAAAGCGACGCGGAATTCGGACGGAATATCGGATTGGCGTGGCGCGCGTTTTCCGCGTTCGCCGACGAAGCCGACCGCGAGCGGATTCACGAAAT
>JAISDL010000128.1 GCA_031264825.1 Accumulibacter sp.
GAGGACGATCGGCTGGCCGTTTCCAGGGATTTGAATCGCGCCCGGCGTCACGCAGTCCGACACGATGTCGGCGTTTTCCGGCGTCGCGTGCACGATTTCGGGGCCTTCGAGCCGGATTCCCATCCGGTCGATCTGCGGCGTCACCCGATAATCGCATGAAAGAAAGCGGTCGAGCGATTCCGCCTTGAAAAGCGCATCCTGAGGGCCGACGACGACGCGAAACGGCGCGTCGTCGTATTCCCATACGGCAGACGCCGCGGTTTCGAACGCGCCGGAAGAGACAGCGGCGACAGACGCGCGCGCGCACGGCAGAAGATTTCCGGTCGCAAGCGGCGCGCCGTCAACGCCGCCGATCCCCGCGCGCTGGTAGGTCGAGCGGCTTCCGAGTTGGACGGGCGAATCGATCCCGCCTTCGACAGCGAGATACGCGCACCCGCCGGGTAGATATCCGAAGGCGATTTCGTCACCGGGGTGAAGCGTGAAACTTTTCCACGCGGAAACTTCGACCTCGCCCTCTCCGTCCTCTCCCGCGCGGGTGAGCGTCGCCGAGAGACTTCCCGCGAACGCCAGACGAACCGGGCCTTCGCGGACGAGAAGCCTCGGCCCGACCGCGCGAATTTCGATGCACGCCGGATTTTCCGAATCGACGGAGTTCCCGGCGAGCGCGTTGGCGCAACGCGCCAAATACGCGTCGAGGCAACCCGAAACCGAAAGCCCGATATGCCTGAAGCCGAAACGACCTGAATCCTGGATCGTATTCCCGATTCCGCCGTCGACGACCTCGATCAAGCCCGGCATCTCACGCCTCCCGCACGAGAAAGGCGGAACGTTTCATGTGCGCCGCCGATTCTTCGATTTCTGCGAAGCGCGCGCGGTCGATCGACTCGAAACACACGCGGTCGCCCGACGCGAAAAGCGAAGGCGAAACGGCGTCGTCCGCCGAAAAAAGCGGTAGCGGGGTACGCCCCAACAGGCGCCATCCGCCGGGACTCTCCCACGGGTAGATCGCGCACATCGCGCCCGCGATCGCCAGCGTACGCGGCGGGATCGCCTTGCGCGGCGACGCTAGGCGGGGCGTTTCGAGAATGCTCGGCAGGCCGCCCATATACGGGAAACCGGGCATGAAGCCGATCATATAGACTCGGAAGATCGCGCACGTCATCAGCGCGACGACCTCGTCACGGCCTAAACTCTTCGCCTCGGCGATCGCGGAAAGGTCGGGGCCGTACTCTTCGTCGAAGCACACAGGAATCTTCCAGAAACGCCCCTCTGTCTGGACGCGCCCCGAAGTCCCGGCGAGACGAAGCAAGGCTTTGCCGATCTCTTCTCCGTCGCAGGCGCCGGGGTCGAAAAACACCGTCAGCGAACGGAAGGTCGGGACGACCTCGACGATTCCCGCAAACGACGGGTCTTCCGAAGCGTTTCGCGCCGTCTCGAGCCGTTCGGCGAGGCCCAGCACCCGCGAAAAAAGCGCCGGATCGATCCGGTCGCCGAATTCGACCGTCCAAGCGGCGTCGCCGAGCGCGAGCAAACGAACCCCGTCGGGTTCACCCGTCATTTCAGCACTCCAAAATCGCTTGCCGCGCGCAGAGAACCGCGCCACCGGCGCATCCGTCGGTCAGTTGGCCCGATAAAGCAGTTTGGGCTCAACGTTTTTCAGGATTTTCTGCATCCCCTTGTGCGTCTTTTGGTTGAGGATCAAGGGGGAGAGCGTATTCGCCGCGATCTTCCCGTCGTCGGTGCCTTCCCGGTATACGATGATCGCAATGACCGCGTCTTCCGCGCTCTCCAGACCGATCTGCGCGCCTTCTTCGTCGGAAAGCTCGATCTGATACTCGACGTCGATCGCGTCGGGCGAAACGACGGGGAAGGTCAACGAAACATCGTCGACCGATTGCAACCAGAAAACGCTCTTGCTGCCTTCTTCGTGGAAAAGCTTGAAACGCTTGCTCTCCTCGAAACCCGCCAGCCCCTTCTCAAAAGTGAACAGCGAGTCCGCATCGACAGGGACATTCGTGATGCCGTAACGTTTGATATCGATTTCCATGGCGACCTTTCTTGGCTTCCCTTAAAAAAAGTCATTTAACCTTATTTGAAACCGGCCTGCAAGCGCTAAGAGCGGCAAAATCCATAAAACTCGTCCCAAGTTCCGCCGAAGCTCGAAATTTTTTGGATAAAGATCGAAAAAAACTTCAATCCGCCGACCCCCGGAAGGGGGATAATCCATTGACGGGAGGGTTTATCCCCCTCTCGACCGGACGTGGATTGATGCAACAACATCGACGGAGGATGAAATGACGGCATCGCTCTTTTTTGCGGGAAGCGGAGACGCTTTCGGCAGCGGCGGCAGATTGCAAACCTGTATGCTCGTACAGGGAGAGAGTTTCGGCGATTTCCTTCTGGATTGCGGCTCGACCGCGATGATCGGGTTTCGGCGCTTTTCGCTGGACCCCAACGCCGTGAAAAACGTTTTCATCACACATCTCCACGGCGACCATTTCGGGGGTCTGCCTTTTTTCATCCTCGACGCTCAACTCGTCAGCAAACGCGAAGCGCCGCTCAGGATTTTTCTGCCCGAAGGCGGCGCCCAGACGCTCGAAACGACGATGGAAGTCCTTTTCCCCGGCTCCTTCCACAGCAAGAAAAAATTTCAGATCGAATTGCTTGAAATGAAACCCGGCGAGAAGTACGAGGCCGACGGCGTCTCCGTCACGCCTTTCCCCGTCCTGCATGGCGCGCTCAAGGCGCTGGCGTTGCGCTTTGAGTGCGGCGAACGCATTTTGGCGTACAGCGGCGATACCGAATGGGTCGAAGAATTGGTCGAATGCGCCGTCGGCGCCGATCTTTTTGTCGCCGAAGGCTACGCCTACGGAAAAAAGATCAAATTCCACCTCGACATCGCCGACGTCGAAGAAAACGCGGGCAGGATAGGCGCCAAGAACTATCTTCTGACGCACCTCGCCCGGAATACCCTGGCGCTGTCCGAAGAGGAGAGGCTGCCTTACGACGCGGCGTACGACGGGATGCGGGTCGGTTTCTGATTTCTCCTTCCTCCCATGCGGTGCGTTTTGAAGCATTTTTGGAAAATCGCTTGAGATTGGCGCGCCGCATCGGTATAATCCCGCGTTCTGATACTTGATGTGCGCGCCCATAGCTCAGCTGGATAGAGTACTTGGCTTCGAACCAAGTGGTCGGGCGTTCGAATCGCTCTGGGCGCACCACTGTAATCAAAAAGGTCGGTCTTCGATTGGCTTTTTATAAGTACGCGCCCATAGCTCAGATGGATAGAGTACTTGGCTACGAACCAAGGGGTCGGGCGTTCGAATCGCTCTGGGCGCGCCAACGGAAACAAGCATAAGGCCAGTCACACGACTGGCCTTTTTGCATTTGGGCTTTCCGGTGCGGGGGGGAGAGGGAGTCCAGGCAAGCCGCCGCCGATACGGCGCGCGGCCGGCCCGGTAACGAGAAAAAGGCCGGAACCCTTGCTATTGCTTGAGTTTCCGGCCTTCTTTGGTATCCGTATCAAAAGCAACACGCCGCCCGTGCTGACCATCCTTAAGAGGATGGCAGCATGAGTTCCCGTGAAGTCCCGCAAAAGTCCCGCAAAAGAAACGGGGCATTTTATGAAAATGCCCCGAAACCCTTGGTATTACTGGTGGAGGTAAGCGGGGTCGAA
>JAISDL010000189.1 GCA_031264825.1 Accumulibacter sp.
CTCGTTCGCCGCTACCGGCTGGGTTTCGATTCGGGTGATGGCGAGAGGAATGACTTTACCGGCGAAGGGCGCCGAGTGATCGGGTTTTGAATATTTACGCATGGGATTCTCCTTTTCAATGTCCAAAAAACACCCGCCAAAGGACGCAAACTCCTCGTCTCTTTGAGAGTGCCCTAGACGTGAATGAATCAGGAACCCATTGCCGTAAATATCCTCAAGTTTCGTACCTAACAAGAAAAAAAGCGCCCACAGAAATATCCAAAACCTCAAGGGGCCGAAGGCGCGGGAAAATACGGCTCGCAGTATACCCTGCCAGTGGAAAAGCACAACTACCGCAAACTTCGTTCCACAAGCTCGTGGCTTGGTGTTTTGTTTCCGATTGGGTACAATTGAGCCGTGAAAATCAGGAAAACCGCTCTCTTCATTCAGTGGTACGCCGGTCTGCGCGACGCAAGAGCCAAGGCGGCGATTGCCCGCCGAATCGAACGCGCACAGAGCGACAATTTGGGGGACGCAAAGCCGGTGGGTGAAGGCGTTTCCGAAATGCGCGTCGATGTTGGCGCGGGTTACCGGCTTTATTTCGCGGTGCGCGAGCGCACCGTCGTTTTTCCGCTTTGCGGCGGTGATAAATCGACGCAGGTCGCCGACATCAAGGCCGCGAAGCAAATGAGCAAGGAGATTTGAATCATGGCGCTTGAAATCACTCCTTTCGACATGGCGGAAATGCTCGACAGCGAGGAGGTCATTCGAGAATATTTTTCGCAGGTCATGGCCGACGGCGAGGCCGACGAAATCATCCGGGCGCTTTCCCACATCGCCCGCGCGCGCGGCATGACCAAACTGGCCGAGGAGTCCGGCTTGGGGCGTGTGAGCCTCTACAAGGCGCTCTCCCCGAACGCGCATCCGCGTTTCGAGACGATTCTGAAGGTCACTCGCGCCTTGGGCTTGAATCTTTCCGTCGCGCACGCCTGATTCCATTTCCAGTTCGTCCTTGGTCGACTTCGTTTTGCGCGAAGCATAGCCAAGCCCGTACGGAATCGTTTTCCTGAGCGGAACGTACAGCGCACTTCTCAATTCTGGAAAGAATGCCTTGCGGCGGATGCCAAAACGATGACCGTTCGGGGCGCGGCATCGGATTCGTCGCCCAAATCATACGCAAAATATTGCAAAAATGCGCGTTTTCGCGTATGGTTTGGGTATGTTATCGTTAGACGACTTCATTGATGAACGCTTGCGCCAAGGGCGCGCCACCTTCACGCGGGCCGACGCCGAGAACGCGCTTGCCCTCAGTGAGCAGGGGCTTGTCTCGGCCCTTGTGCGTTTGTCCAAGCGCAAGCGTCTTGCCAGCCCGCACAAGGGCTTCTTCATCATCCTGCGGCCAGAGGACCAAGCCAGCGGCGCCCCCGACGTGGCGCAATGGATTGACCCGCTGATGCGTTTTCTCGATCTCGACTACCGCGTTTCGCTACTGCGGGCGGCCGCCTTTCATGGGGCTTCGCACCAAGCCGCCATGGTGTTTCAGGTGATTGTTCCAAGGCAACTGCGTACCGTGGAACTTGGACGTCACCGCTTGCAGTTCCTGACGCAGGCCGCCGAACCCTTTGCGGCGGTCAACGCGCCGAAATACCTCGGGCGGATCAAGACGATCGCGGGGTTTGCCAAGGTCGCGGGTGTCGCGCTGACCTTACTGGATTCCATGCGTTACGTCGAGCAGGCGGGCGGCCTCGACGCCGTTGCCCAGATCGTGAAAGATATCGGTCACAAAGCCGACCCACGTGTGCTTCGGCGCTTGGCGGCGCACTACGAAACTACATGTGTTCGGCGGCTTGGCTATCTGTTCGAACGGAATGGCTTCGAGCGGCAGGCGGCGGCGCTGGAACCTTACGCCGCCAAGGCAAAGACGGCTGTCCTCTTGGCACCGTCCGCAAAACCCTTCTTCAAATCGATCGCCGTTGCGCTGGAGCGCGAACCGAAGTGGAAGCTCATCGTCAATGAAAACGTGGAGCTGGATTTTTGATTCCGCAGTCTTTCATTCAGGGATGGTTTGCCCATGCGCCGTGGCCCGATCCCAGGCAGATTCTGATATGGCGTATAGTAATGCGTCCGGGCGGGCGGGAGTGCGCGTCGTGGCCGGTGTGGTGAAATACGTGGAGGAAACATGAAAGGAAGGCTCAATCTGAATTCCGACCTGGGCGAGAGTTTCGGCCCGTGGTCGATGGGGAACGACGCCGCGATGCTCTCGATCGTCGATTCGGCGAACGTCGCTTGCGGCTGGCACGGCGGCGACGCGGCGGTCATGGTCGACACGACGCGCCTTGCCGTGGAAAACGGCGTGAGTATCGGCGCGCATCCTTCTTTTCCCGATTTGCAGGGGTTCGGGCGCCGCCGGATGGACATTCCGACCGCCGAACTCGAAGCGATGCTGATTTACCAAATTGGTGCGCTCTGCGCGTGCGCGCACGCAAACGGTGCAAAGGTGACGCACGTCAAGCCGCACGGCGCCTTGAACAACATCGCGTGCGAAGACCGCAAAATCGCCGACGTGGTCGCAAGCGCGGTTTTCCGCGTCGACCCGGAACTGATCCTCCTCGGACCTGCGACTTCGCAGATCGTCTATGCGGGCAGGGACAAGGGTTTGCCCGTCGTCGAAGAGATTTTTGCCGACCGCGCCTACCTCGACGACGGCAATCTGGTTCCGCGCGGTCGCCTGGGCGCGATGATTCACGGTGCGCAAGCGAGCCTGGAGCACGTGATGCGGATCGTCGGCGAAAGCGCGCTGATCTCGATCAACGGAAAGCGCATCCCGGTCAATCCGCAGAGTATTTGCGTCCACGGCGACAACGAAGAGGCAGTGGCGACGGCCAAGGCTCTGCGCGAAGGCTTGCTTGCGGCGGGTTATGCGCTCCTGCCCTTGCCGGAACTCTTGAAGACGTAAACATTCGCTGAAAAGGCGTGTTTCGGGCGCGTATCGCCGAACCATTTGCCGGGTAGCAAAGCGCAATCTCCGGAGAATGCGCGGAAGTCTTCAAGAATGCGCGTCGGCGTGGTATCATTCGACGGATACGCGGCAAAATGTCCTTCTAAAGGGCGTCCCTGCGCTTCACCCACGCCACCTCCAGACTCGATGCGCGGCGTGGAAAAAACCGATTCAAAGAATGGCATGGCGCTTGCTCTCTCTTTCCGGAAGGTCTTCCCGCCGGATAAGCACACGACGGGCGAGCGCCAAACAAGCGATAAAAAAGTGAACGCGATAGCGCTGGGCGCGTAAGCGCTTTCCAGCCGAGGGTGGTAGGGGTTCGGTTCCAAAAAGTTCCGGACTTTCCGTTTGACTTATCTTTGGAGGAATCAACTATGTGCATACAAAAATTGCGAAGCATTTTTGTGGCGGCGCTCCTGTTTGCGCCGGGATTTTTTGCCGGCGCTCAGGCGCAGGAGGAAATCAGGATCGGCGCGATCTATCCCCTGACCGGCGCGGCGGCCTCGACCGGTCTGGAAATGCGGCACACCCTTGAACTCGCCGCCGACATGATCAACAACGGCGCCAAGGGCATCAATATGCCTCTGGCGGCGGGCGGCGGTTTGCCGAATCTCAAGAACGCCAAGATTCGCCTGATTTTCGCGGATCACCAGGGGAATCCGCAGGTCGGCGCGACCGAGGCGGAACGCCTGATCCTGCAAGAAAAAGTCGTCGCGCTGATCGGTTGCTATTTCAGCAACGTCACGGCGACGGCGAGCGTCGTCGCGGAACGTAACGGCATTCCTTTTCTGAACCCCGAATCCTCGTCGGCGAAGCTGACGCAGCGCAAGCTCAAATGGTTCTTCCGCACGACGCCGCACGACGACCTCTTCGTCCACAACTTCTACGAGTTCCTCAAAGACGTCGAAACCAAGAAAGGCTTCAAGTCCCAACGTATCGCGATCCTGAACGAAAACACCGAATGGGGTGTCGAGACGTCGAGGATTCAAGTGCGTCTGGCGAAAGAACTCGGCTACAACATCGTCGAAAGCATCAATTATCCGGCGAAGAGCACGCAGCTCACCTCGGAAGTGCAAAGGCTCAAGGCGTCGAACGCAGACCTCCTGATGCAATCTTCCTACCTGGGCGACGCGATCCTTGCGATGAAGACGTTCAAGGAACAGGGTTTTGCGCCCAAAGCGATCCTCGCCAACGACGCGGGCTTCAGCGATACCGAATTCCGCCGCACGCTGGGAAAGGACGCGAACTTCGTTTTCTCGCGCGAAGTGTGGGCCAAGGACCTGACGACGCAGAATCCGCTGATCAAGCAAGTCAACGACCTGTACGCGGCAAAGCATAATACCGATTTCAACGGAAATTCGGCGCGTTCGTTTACCGGTCTCTTCGTTTTGGCCGACGCGATCAACCGCGCGGGGTCGACCGCTCCCGAAGCGATTCGCAAGGCGCTCAGCGAAACCAATATTCCGGGCAATCAGTTGATCATGCCCTGGAGCGGCGTCAAGTTCGACGCGGCGGGCCAAAATACGCTCGGTCGTGGAATCATCGTTCAGATCCAGGACGGTGAATTCGTCACCGTATGGCCGTTCGACATCGCGACCAAAGACCTCATCTGGCCGATGCCGGCTTGGGATAAGCGCTGATAATCTGTAACTCCGGCCGCGTGAACCGCGGCCGGATTTTTTTCTGTGGTGGTCGGATGAATTGGGATATCCTCCTGCAAACCCTGCTTTCGGGGATACTGATCGGAATGGTTTACGCGCTTGTCGCCGTGGGCTTGTCGATCATATACGGCGTGATGGAAATCGTGAATTTCGCGCACGGCGAATTTCTGATGTTTGGCATGTACTCGAGTTTCTGGCTCTTTACGCTCTTCGCGCTCGACCCCATGCTGACCTTGCCGCTCTCGGCGCTCTTTCTGTTCGCGCTCGGCGCGCTCGTCTATCGGTTTACGATCAAGCGCATCGCCAGCGCGCCGATGGTTTCGCAGATATTTGCGACCTTCGGGCTGATGATTCTTTTCCGCGGGGTCGCGCAATTCCTCTGGAAGCCCGATTTCCGCACGGTTGAAAACTCGCTCGTTTCCGGAAACGTCGTCGTCGGCGGCCTGTATTTCGGAATACCCCACCTCGTCGCGGCGGTCGGCGCGGTCCTGGCGACCGGCGCCGTCTGGTGGTTCATCAACCGCACACGTCTCGGCGCGGCGCTCGAAGCGACGGCGCAGGACAAAGAGGCGGCGCAACTGATGGGAATCCCGTCGCACTGGATGTTCGCGCTCGCGTGGGGGCTGGGCGCGGCGTGCGCCGGCGTCGCGGGCGTTCTGCTTTCGACCTTCTTCCCGATTTTCCCCGAAGTCGGCGCCACTTTCTCGCTGATCGCCTTCGTCGTCGTCGCGCTCGGCGGTTTCGGCAACGTGACCGGCGCGCTCTGGGCGGGAATCATCGTCGGCGTCGTCGAAGTGCTCGGCGGCTTTCTGATCGGGCCCGAATACAAGCTCGCGATCGTGCTCACGCTCTTTCTCCTGGTCATCATCGTGCGTCCGCAAGGCCTCATGGGGAGAGCCGAATGACGCCGAAACAACGAAACACGCTGATCGTGTCGGGGATGGGGTTCGCCCTCGTCCTGCCCTTCATCGTATCGAACCCCTCGCACCAGAATTATCTGATTCTCGTCCTGATGTTCGCGCAGATCGGCGTCGCGTGGAACATCCTCGGCGGCTACGTCGGCCAGGTCTCTCTGGGGCACGTCGCCTTTTTCGGAATCGGCGCCTACACTTCGACCGTCCTTCTGGTCAGCGTGGGCCTGAGTCCGTGGATCGGCATGTTGATCGGAGGCGTCGTCGCGGCGTTTTTCGGCCTCCTGATCGGATGGATCTGCTTCCGCTTCAAAGGGCACTATTTCACGATGGCGACGATCGCCGTCGCCGAAATTCTCCAGGTGCTCTTCACCAACTGGGAAGGCGTCGGCGGCGCCGTCGGCCTCTATGTTCCCCTCGACCAGCAGGGCTGGTGGGCGATGGTCTTCAACAGCAAACTGCCGTACTACTACATCGCGCTCGGGCTTTTCGCCGTGACCTTGCTCGCCAACTGGGCGATAGAAAAGAGCTTCCTCGGCTATTATTTCCGCGCGATCAAGGACGACCCGGAAGCCGCGCGCAGCCTGGGCGTCAGCCTGACCGACTACAAACTCGTCGCGATCGCCATTTCGAGCTTTTTCGCCGCGCTCGGCGGCTCGTTCTACGCGCAGAAGGAACTCTTCATCGACCCTGGGTCGGTTCTCGTGACCTCGCTCTCGATCAAGATGTCGCTCGTGACGATCCTGGGGGGAATCGGCAGCCTCTTCGGCCCGCTCGTCGGCTCGGCGCTGCTGACCGGCATCGAGGAAGCGACGCGGCAGATTCTCGGCGGGAGCGGGATGGGCATCGACCTGATCATCTACGCCTCGATCATCATCGCCGTCGCGATCTACTACCCGACGGGAATCATCGGTTGGGTCAAAAATATCATGCGGCGCGGCAAAAAGACGGAGGGCGGCGCATGAACAAGCTCCTCGTTGTCGACAAACTCGGCAAGCATTTCGGCGGCCTCGTCGCCAACGAAGACATTTCCTTCCATCTCGAAGCGGGGCAGATCGTCGGCCTGATCGGCCCGAACGGCGCAGGAAAGACGACGCTCTTCAACTGCATCGCCGGATTCTACCCGCCGTCCGAAGGGACGATCCGCTTTCTGGGCAACGACATTACCGGAATGCCGTCGCCGAAAATGGCGCACATGGGAATCGCGCGCACCTTCCAGATCGTCCGCTGCTTCGGGTCGATGACCGTGCTCGAAAACGTCATGGTCGGAGCGATGCTCAGGAACAAGAGCGTTTCGATCGCGCACGAACGCGCGAGCGACGAACTCGAATTCTGCGGGCTGTCGTCGCGCGCGAGCGTCCCCGCGAGCGACCTCACCGTCGCCGAGCAGCGGCGGCTCGAAGTCGCGCGCGCGCTGGCGACCGAACCCCACCTTCTCCTCCTCGACGAAATGATGGCCGGTCTGACGCCTTCCGAAGTCCAGGAAGCGGTCGGTCTGGTCAAAACGATCCAGAAGCGCGGGATCGCCTGCCTGATCGTCGAACACGTCATGGAGGGCATCATGCCGATCGCCGACCACATGATCGTCCTCGACTACGGTCGCAAGATCGCCGAAGGAACGCCCGCGGAAATCAGTTGCGACCCGGTCGTCCTCGCGGCCTATCTGGGAGAATGACCATGCTCTCATTGCGGAATATCGCCATCGCCTACAACGGCATCCCGGCCGTCCACGACGTGAGCGTCGAAGTGAACGACGGCGAGATCGTCGCGCTCGTCGGCGGGAACGGGAACGGAAAATCCTCGACGCTGCGCGCAATCGCCGGCCTGAACCCGCTCGCGCGCGGGAACCTCGTCTTTGCCGGCGAAGACATTACGCACCTCCCCGCGCACAAGCGCACGTCGCGCGGAATCTGCCTCGTCCCCGAAGGCCGCCGCCTGTTTCCGAAGCTGTCGGTCGAAAAGAATTTGATGCTCGGCGCTTTTACCCGGAGCGATTCGGAAGAGATTGCGAAATCGCAGGACTACGTCTTCGAGCTGTTCCCGATCCTGAAAGAGCGCCGCGACCAGATCGCCGGAACCTTGAGCGGCGGGCAGCAACAGATGCTCGCGATCGGTCGCGGGCTGATGGCAAAGCCGCGGCTCCTGATGCTCGACGAACCCTCGTGGGGTATCGCGCCCAAACTCGTGACGAAAATTCTCGACACGATTCAACAGATCAACGCGTCGGGGCTGACCGTCCTCTTGGTCGAACAGAACGTCAAGCGCGCGCTCGAAATAGCGAATCGCGGCTACGTGCTGCAAACCGGGCGCATCGCGCTCTCCGGCAGCGGCCAGGATCTTCTCGGGAACCCGGAGGTTCAGAAAGCTTACTTGGGAATCTGAGGACAGAAGACAGAACGGTCGTCGACCTTCAGGTATCAGGAATCAGAGGACAGGAATCAGATCGGTCAGCGGCGGCTCCGCCGCCGGGGAAAAGCAACAAAACACCGATCGGTTTATCAAAGATTCTTCTCCGGCCGAAGGCCGCATATTTTTCTGTCTCCCGCCTCCTGTCTCCTGATCCCTGATGTGCGCCTGCGGAATCGTTGGGCTTCGCAAGCTCAGCCCAACGATCATGGCGCGGGTCGGCGTCACCCCGTCTAATGAAACATTGCCAGTGAGTCACCGATCTTCGAGTTAGAGGCACCAAAAGGGGGGTGCTTGGCCGAGGGGGCGGGTTACAGGCATTTGCTCTTTGCGTAATTCATCGCGGCGTCATTGTCGGCGATGAT
>JAISDL010000217.1 GCA_031264825.1 Accumulibacter sp.
CTTCGGCGGTGCTGACTTTCGAGCCGCACCCGCGCGAATTTTTTGCGCGGGACGCTTCCCCAGCGCGGCTTTCGACCCTGCGTGAAAAACTTGAACGGATCGCCGCCGAGGGTGTCGAGCAGACCTTCGTCTGCCGCTTCGACCGTCGCTTCGCCGCGCTTTCGGCCGAGGACTTCATCGACCGCATCCTGGTCGAGCGCCTGAAAACGGGCTATTTGACCGTCGGCGACGATTTTCGTTTTGGCGCGTTTCGTCGTGGCGACTTCGCGCTTTTGCAGGAGGCGGGCGGCGCGAAGGGTTTCCAGGTCGAAGCGACGCCGAGCGTGAGGATCGACGACGCACACCGCGTTTCGAGTTCGGCGATACGCGCCTTGCTCGGCGAGGGGCGGCTCGACCGCGCCGCGCTACTGCTCGGACGCCCTTTCTCGATCGACGGGCGCGTCGTTCACGGGATGAAGCGCGGGCGCGACCTGGGGTTCGCCACGGCGAACATCCGTCTGCGCGGCGGCAAGTCGCCGATTTTCGGCGTGTTCGCCGTTGAAGTGGCGGGCGTCGGAGACCGCGTCCTCGAAGGCGTCGCAAACGTCGGTTTCCGTCCGAGCGTCGATTCCGATCCGCGCCCCTTGCTCGAAGCGCATTTGTTCGATTTTTCCGGCGACCTGTACGGCCGCCGCCTGAAGGTCCGTTTCCTCTGCAAGATACGCGACGAGATCCGTTTTTCGGGACTCGAAGACCTCAAAGCGCGGATTGCCGACGACGTCGTGTCGGCGAAACGTTTTTTCAAGCATTCCAGTTGAGCGATTGTCATGGCCGATTACAAGAAAACACTGAACCTTACCGATACGCCTTTCCCGATGCGCGGCGACCTGGCGAAGCGCGAACCGCGCATGGTCGAAGACTGGCGGGAGACGAAGCTCTATCAGCGCATCCGCGAAGCGAGCCGTGGCCGCCCGCGTTTCGTCCTGCACGACGGCCCACCGTATGCCAACGGCGATATTCACATCGGTCACGCGGTCAATAAGATACTGAAGGACATCATCGTCCGATCGAAAACGATGGCCGGCTTCGACGCGCCGTACATTCCGGGGTGGGACTGTCACGGTTTGCCGATCGAACACCAGATCGAGAAAAAACACGGGAAACACGTCCCCGGAGACAAGGTGCGCGCGCTTTGCCGCGCCTTCGCCGAAGAGCAGATCGAACGCCAGAAGCGCGATTTCATCCGCTTGGGCGTCCTTGGCGATTGGGACAATCCTTACCGGACGATGCGTTTCATGACCGAGGCGGACGAAATCCGCGCGCTCGGAAAAATCCTGGAAAAAGGCTACCTCTACCGGGGGCAGAAGCCGGTCAACTGGTGCATCGACTGCGGTTCTGCGCTCGCCGAAGCCGAAGTCGAATACGAAGACCGCGAATCCGACGCCGTCGACGTCGCCTTCGCGCTGGTGCCGGAAGATTTGAAAAAGCTCGCCGACGCCTTCGGGCTGGACCGCGTCGCGCTTCCCGTGTTTGCCGTGATCTGGACGACGACGCCCTGGACGCTGCCGGGGAACGAGGCGATCAGCGCGCACCCGGACTTCGACTACACGCTCGTCGAGACCCCGAAGGGCGCGCTGATTCTCGCGCGCGAACTCTCGGAGACCTGCCTTGCGCGTTACGGCCTTGAAGCGAAGACGCTCGGCTCGGCGAAGGGGGCCGCGCTCGAAGGGCTTGTGTTCGGCCATCCCTTCCAGGCGAGGAGGGTTCCCGTCGTGTGCGGAACGCACGTCACCGACGACGCGGGGACGGGACTCGTTCATACCGCGCCGGCCTACGGCGTCGACGATTACCGCGTCGGGCAGGTTTACGGTTTGCCGGTCACGAGCCCGGTCGGCGACGACGGGAAATTCCTCGAAACGACGCCGGCGCTCTCCGCCGCGCCGCTCGCCGGAAAGACGGTATGGGAAGCCAACCCGCTGATCGTGAAGGAACTGGAGGCGCGCGGCGCGCTGCTCAAGGCCGAACGCATCCGGCACAGCTACCCGCATTGCTGGCGCCACAAGACGCCGATCATTTTTCGCGCGACGACGCAGTGGTTCATCGGGATGGAGCACAAGGCGCACGGCGGCGACGAGACGCTACGTGAAATCGCCGAACGCGCCGTCGCCGAGACGCGCTTCTTTCCGTCGTGGGGGCGCGCGCGGCTCGAAGCGATGATCGAGACGCGCCCCGACTGGTGCGTCTCGCGCCAGCGCAACTGGGGGGTGCCGATCCCGTTTTTCCTTCACCGCGAGACGGGAGAACTCCATCCGCGTACGCCGGAACTCGTCGAAGAAGTCGCGCGGCGCGTCGAGGCGTCGGGGATCGAAGCGTGGTTCTCGCTCGACGTGGCCGAACTCCTCGGCGACGAAGCGCCCAGCTACCGCAAGATGAGCGACACGCTCGACGTGTGGTTCGATTCCGGAACGACGCACTTCAGCGTCCTGCGCGGTTCGCACGCGGACGACTGCGCCTTTCCCGCCGACCTTTACCTTGAAGGTTCCGACCAGCACCGAGGCTGGTTCCAAAGCTCGCTGCTCACCGCGTGTGCGATCGACGGTCGCGCGCCGTACGGCGCTCTGCTGACGCACGGCTTCGTCGTCGACGGCAAGGGACTCAAAATGTCGAAGTCGCGCGGGAACGTCATCGTCCCGCAGAAAGTCTCGGACACGCTCGGCGCGGAAATCCTGCGGCTCTGGACGGCGTCGACCGACTATTCGGGCGAACTGTCGATTTCGGACGAAATCCTGAAGCGCGTCGTCGAAGCCTACCGCCGAATCCGCAACACGCTGCGCTTTCTTCTCGCCAACACGTCGGACTTCGACCCCGACGCCGACGCGATTCCCCCGACCGAATGGCTCGAAATCGACCGTTACGCGCTTGCGATGACGCGGCGGATGCACGCGCGTTGCGAAGCCGATTACGCGCGTTTCGAGTTCCACCGCGTCGCGCAATCGCTGCAAACCTTCTGCTCCGAAGACCTCGGCGCGTTCTACCTCGACATTCTCAAGGACCGTCTGTATACAGCGGCGGCGGATTCAAGAGCGCGGCGCTCGGCGCAGAACGCGCTGTCGCGCATCACGCGCTCGCTCGTCATGCTGATGGCGCCGATTCTCTCGTTTACCGCCGAGGAAGTCTGGCGAGTCCTGACCGGTGACGAAAAAGACTCGGTGATGCTCCATACCTGGGACGCGCTCCCGTCCTTGCCCGACGAAGATGCGCTCTTCGACAAATGGACGCGCATCCGGCGCTGCCGCGCCGACGTGACGCGCGCGCTCGAAGAACTGCGCGTCGAAGGTAAAATCGGCTCTTCGCTCCAGGCAGAAGTCACGATTCACGCCGACGGAGAAAAATTCGACGCGCTCGCCTCGCTCGGCGACGACTTGCGCTTCGTCCTGATCTGTTCGAAGGCGCGCGTCGTCCGTTCCGCCGAAGAAAAGCTCGAATGCGCCGCGCTGGGCTTCAGGAAGTGCGAACGTTGCTGGCACGTCCGCGAAGACGTCGGCGCCGACGCGGAGCACCCCGATCTTTGCGGCCGCTGCGCGTCGACGCTGCGCGGCGAGGACGAGGCGCGTGACTTCGCCTGAGCGCTCCGGCGGCGCATCGCCGGACGCCGCCGGGTTGAATTCGAGCGAGGGCAGGCGCGCGACGGAGAAGCGCTTTGTCGTATGGCTTTGCATCGCGTGCGCGGTCGTCCTCGTCGACCAGACGAGCAAATGGGTCGCGCTCAAGTTTCTGCGCGTCGGAGACGTCATTTACGTCGCTCCGTTTTTCGACTGGGTGCTCGCGTTCAACACCGGCGCCGCGTTCAGCTTTCTCGCCGGCGCGGGCGGGTGGCAGCGCTGGTTTTTCATCGCGCTGTCCGTGGTCGCCTCGGTCTGGATCGTCTTCATGTTGAAGCACCACGCGCGAGAGACGCGGTTTGCGTTCGCGCTGTCGATGGTGCTCGGCGGTGCGATCGGGAACGTGCTCGACCGTGTGAGCATCGGCGCCGTCGTCGACTTCATCCAGTGGCACGCGGCGGGCTACTACTGGCCCGCGTTCAACGCGGCGGACTCGGCGATCACACTCGGCGCGCTCCTGCTCGTCTGGGATCAGTTTGCCTCCGAAGCCCAGGGCAAGGCAAAATAAACGTAGCTACAAAAAATGGAATCAACGGAATCAACCGAACAGGATTTTTGCGTCGAGGAAATCCTCCTGGCCAACCCGCGCGGCTTTTGCGCCGGCGTAAAGCGAGCGATCGCGATCGTCGAGCGCGTCATCGAAAAATTCGGCGCGCCGGCCTACGTCCGGCACGAAGTCGTCCACAACCGCTTCGTCTGCGCCGCGCTGCGCGCCAAGGGCGCCGTTTTCATCGAAGACCTGAGCGAAGTCCCCACGGGCGGAACCGTGATTTTCAGCGCACACGGCGTCCCCGTCTCGGTGCGCCGCGAGGCGGAAAGGCGCGGTCTGCGCGTCTTCGACGCGACGTGTCCGCTCGTGACGAAGGTGCACCTCGAAGTCGCCCGGATGCGCGGCGAGGGCCGCGAGATCGTCATGATCGGGCACAAAGGGCACCCCGAAGTCGAGGGGACGATGGGGCAGAGCGTTGAAGGCATGTACCTCGTCGAAACCGCGGAGGACGCGCTTGCGCTGCGCGTTTGCGACCCGTCGCGTCTTGCCTACGTGACGCAGACGACGCTGTCGGTAGACGACGCCGAGAAGGTCGTTCGCGCGCTGAAAAGCCGCTTCCCGGAAGTCGGCGGCCCGAAGAAGGACGACATCTGCTACGCGACGCAGAATCGTCAGGACGCCGTCAAGGCGCTTTCGGAGAAGGCCGACCTCATCCTCGTCGTCGGCAGCGTTTCGAGTTCCAATTCGAACCGCCTCCGCGAAGTCGCCGAGCTTTTCGGCACACGCGCCTACCTGATCGACGACGCCGCGCAGATCGACCCCGCCTGGCTCGGAGGAATCGCGCGCGTCGGCGTCACGGCGGGCGCCTCGGCGCCGGAAATCCTCGTGCAAAACGTCGTCGCGCACTTGAGCGGGGGAAATCCCGAACGCGCCGTCGAACTCGAAGGCATCGAGGAGAACGTGAGGTTTGCATTGCCCAGGGAGCTGGCGTCAGGAGACAGGAGACAGGAGACAGGAGACAGAGAAAAATATGCGGCGCGTAGCGCCGGAAAATAATCTGTCTCCCGTCTCCTGACATCTGATTCCTGACTCGCCGCTTGTCCCGTATCCGCAACCA
>JAISDL010000218.1 GCA_031264825.1 Accumulibacter sp.
ACCGTCTCCTCTATCTTCGCGATGCTTCCGAAATTCTGCCCCATGTAGTTTCCGACCTTGACCTGATACAAAGAGGCGTCCGCTTCGATAACGGCGTACGGGACCTTGTCCTTGACCATGATTCCGACGTATTTCAGCGATTCGAGCGGATACGATTCCAATGGCTCTTTCACTCGGTCGCGGATCTCCGCATCGAGGCTCCGGCCGACCTTCTTTTCGCCGCCGATCCGGCTCGCAGAAAATGGGTCGGGGAGATTCGCCCCCTCGTAGGTCGCCGATTCATAGACGCTGATCTGCGGCAGCGGCGTGACTTTACCCTTGATGTCGCGCGTCGCCTCGACCATCCAGAGCCGTAGATCCTCGTGCTCACCGCCGGAACACGCCGTCAGCAAGACGCAAAAAACGACGACGCCGAGTTTTTTCATCGCCGTCCTCCCCGCGCCTGCTGCGCGGCCCTTCTCTTGGCAGCGATTTCAGCGTCGTCGAGGTAGCGGTAGGTTTTCGTCACGGCTTCCATGACGAGGACGCCCTCTTTCTGCTGTACCTGATTGATCGCGATATTACCCAAGGTCACGATCCGCGAGAGCTTCCCGATATCCTCGGCGAACGCGCCGAAGTCGTGGTAACTCCCCGTCACGCGCAAGGCGATCGGCAGTTCCGCGTAAAAATCCTTGACGTTTTCGTTCGCCGGTTTGAAGAGGTCGAATTGCAGGCCCCGCCCCATCCCCGACTGGTTGATTTCGATCAGGAGCGATTCGATTTCGGATTTGCTCGGCAGTTGCTTCAGCAGTACGCCGAAAGTACGGTCCATCTCGGTCAGTTGCTGCATATACAGGTCGAGGTTGACCGCCTGCGTCTTGTTCGTGACGTACTGCTCCCTGAGTTTCGTTTCTTCCATCCTCTGGACTTCGAGGTTGTTCAAGTGCTCGCTGAGGAACAAAAACCACCCGAGCACCAGAACCACGACGAAAAGCACGACGAGCACGCCGAATCTGGGAACCGCGGGCCACGCGCCGATGTCCTTGGGGTCGAGGTTGCGGAAGTCGTCACGAATCGATTCGAGACTGATCTGCGGAAGAGAAAGAGACGGCAAATTCATCTTCGGGTTCCTCTCTGAGGCTGCTGGGGCGCGGGGGCGGCCGCGGATTTCATGTAGAAGTCCATGTTGAATTCATTGACGCGGCGCCTGTCTACGGTGGACGCCTTGACTTCGATGAGTTGCGGCCTTTCGAGCCAAGGCGACGCCTCGATGTTCCGCATCAGCGCCGAGACGCGCGCGGACGATTGCGCAAAGCCGTTCACCGACACCTTCGCATCAACTTGCTTGACCGAACGGATGTAGATGCCTTCGGGCATCTGCTTCACGAGTTCGCTTAGGAGGTGCACCGCCCTCGACCGGTCGCGTTGCAGCGATTCGATGATCTGCTTGCGGGAAAGAAGCGCCTGCGTTTGCTCGCGAAGGCGCTTGATCTGGTCGATTTGCTTGTCGAGCGCGAGGATTTCCCTTTTCAGGAAATCGTTCTTCTCTTGCTGCGCCGTGATCGTGCCGTCGATGAGCGTATAGCCGAGAAAGACGATCAGGCCGCCCAATATGAGGATGAGACAGCACAGGCCGTAAAACTGCTGGCGCTTCGCCCGACGTTTTTCCTCGCGGTGGGGAAGGAGGTTGATTCGTATCATGCGTCGAATCTCCGCAAAGCCAAACCGCACGCCGCCAGCAAGGACGGCGCGTCCGCTTTCAGAGCCTTGCCGCGGACGCGCTTGTGCATCGACATGTCGGCGAAGGGATTGGCGATGATCGTATTGACCTGTGTGCGCGATGCGACCGCCGCGCGCACGCCGGGCAGGATCGCGCAGCCGCCGGCGAGGACGATGTGGTCGAGTTTCGTATACTGCGTCGACGTGAAAAAGAACTGCAGGACGCGCGAGACTTCGAGCGCGAAGTTCTCGACGAAGGGTCTCAGCAACTCGGACTCGTAATTTTCGGGGAGCGTGTTCTTGCGCTTTTCCGCTTCGGCCTCGTCGAAAGTCTTTCCGTACAGCCGCGCGATGTCCTGCGTCAATTGGTTCCCGCCGAAAGTCTGGTCGCGCGCGTAAAGTTGCTGGTCGTCGCGCATCACCACCAGACTCATGATGTTCGCGCCGACGGTGATCAACGCGACGATCTGCCCGCTACCGCCGCGAAGAAGCTGCTTTTTGACGAGTTCGAAAGCGGAGAGGACGGCGTAGGACTCGATGTCGACGACGAGCGGATTCAAGCCGCCCGCCTCGGCGACGGCGACGCGGTCTTCGACCTTTTCCTTGCGCGAAGCGGCGATCAGCACTTCGACTTCGTCGAGCGGAGACCCCGCGGGGCCGATCACCTGGAAGTCCAGATTCACCTCGTCGAGAGAAAACGGGATGTACTGGTTCGCTTCAGACTCGACGAGAATTTCGAGTTCTTCCTCGCGTTGGCCGGCGGGCACGATGATTTTCTTCGTGATCGCCTGCGACGCCGGGATCGCGACGGCGACGTGCTTGACCGACGTGCCGAGCTTTCTCCACGCGCGCTGCACCGCGCCGGCGGCGTCTTCCAGGTTCACGATATTCCCGTCCGAAACCGCGTCCCTGGGGAGGATTTCCACCGCGTAGCGCTCAACGCAATAGCCTTGCTTGCCGTCGCTCGACAACTCGACCATCTTTATGGCCGACGAACTGATGTCGAGGCCGATCAGCGGAGGCGACTTTGCGCTCAGAAACGAAAGATCGAGCTGCAAATTAATATCTCCCGTTAAAAACCTTTTGAATATTGATAGTTAGCGACAATATTGATAATTCACTTTAAGATGATAGCACACGCATTGAGCATGTAAAGCTTTTTTCTCGATTCTCGTGACCTTTTTCACACAAAATTACGTTTATAATCCAAATTCGTTCATTTCTCCTGACAAACTGCTTTGCGCGCCACTTTTCGCCGGGTCGTCCCTCGCTGGGTTCTCTACCCGCTCGCCTTTCTTGCCGGAGTGACCGTGATGGGCGTCTCCGCCGTCGTCATCGTCACCACTCTGATCTATCCGAAACTGCCCTCGCTCGACATCCTGACCGACTACCGGCCCAAAATCCCGCTCAAGGTCTACACGGCGGACGGCTTCCTCATCGGCGAATTCGGAGAAGAACGCCGCGCGCTCGTCGGCATGCAAGACGTTCCTGACGTCATGAAGTGGGCCATTTTAGCCGCGGAAGACAAACATTTCTACCAGCACAGCGGTGTCAACCCGGTCAGCATCGCAAGGGCCGTCCGCGCCAACGTCCTGCGAGGAAGAAAAAGCCAAGGCGGTTCGACGATCACCCAGCAGGTCGCGAAGAATTTCTTCCTCTCTCCGGAAAAAACCTATATTCGCAAACTGTACGAAATACTCCTGTCTCTCAAGATAGAAAACAATCTGACCAAGGATCAGATTCTGGAACTATACATCAACCAGATATCCCTGGGGCAGCGCGCCTACGGTTTCGCCGCCGCGTCGCAGATCTATTTCGGCAAACCCCTGAAGGACGTTACCCTGGCCGAAGCCGCGATGCTCGCGGGCTTGCCGAGTTCACCGTCGAAAAACAACCCGATCGCGAACCCGAAACTCGCGCGCCAGCGCCAGACCTACGTCCTCAATCAAATGCTCGAGATCGGCGTCATCGACCAGGCACAAAAAGAAGACGCCTTGAAGCAACCCCTGATCGTCCAGCGGAATACGAACAGTCTGAACAATTTCCCCGTCCACGCCGAATTCGTCGCCGAAATGGCCCGCCAGATGGTCCAGGAGCGTTTTCCGGAAGACGTCTACACGCACGGCTTCCGCGTCTATACGACGATTCTGAAAAAAGACCAGGAAGCCGCCTACGAAAGCCTGCGCCGGGGTGTGATCAATTACGACCTGAGACACGGCTACCGGGGGCCTGAAGCCTACATCGAAATCAACCGAACGATTTCGAAGCAGGACGATAAACTCGACGAGCGCCTGCAGAGCTTCCGCGACGAAGAAGATCTGCTTGTCGCCGTCGTCCTCGAAGCCGAACCCAACCGCGTCCAGGTCTACCGGCGCGGAGGCGAATTCCTCGACATCCGCGACGAGGGCCTGAAACTCGTGGCGCGAATGACCGGTGACAACGCGCCGGCGAACAAACGCTTGCGCAAGGGCGCCGTCGTCCGGATACAACTCGACGAAAAAAACAAGTTGCGCATCGTCCAGCGCCCTGAAGTCGAAGCCGCCTTCATTTCGGTCGACCCCCAAACGGGCGCGGTTCGCGCGCTCGTGGGAGGCTTCGACTTCGACCGCAACATGTTCAACCACGCGACGCAGGCATGGCGCCAGCCGGGGTCGAGCTTCAAGCCCTTCATTTATTCGGGATCGCTCGAAAAAGGCTTTACGCCGGCGACGATCGTCGACGACGAGCCGATCAACCTGCCCGCGTCGATCACGGGAAGCCAAACGTGGGACCCCAAGAACTACGACGGGAAATACGAAGGACCGATCCACCTCAGGATGGCGCTGGCGAAGTCGAAAAACATGGTTTCGATCCGCTTGTTGCAGGAAAGCAACATCAGCTTCATCCACGACTACATCACGCGCTTCGGCTTCGACGCCGAAAAACACCCGCCCGTCCTGACGATGGCGCTCGGCGCCGGCCTCGTCACCCCCTGGCAGATGGTCACAGCGTACTCGGTATTCGCAAACGGCGGATACCGCATCCAACCGTATATCGTCCAGGGCATCGTCGACAGCAAGGATCAAGTGCTCGCGCAGGCCGAACCGGTCGGCGCCGGCGACAAGGCGATCCAGGTCATCGACCCCCGCAACGCTTATTTGATGGACAGCATGCTCCGCGACGTGACGATTTACGGCACAGCCGCGCGCGCGACCGTCCAGCTCAGGAGGCGCGACCTCGCCGGGAAGACCGGGACGACGAACGACGTCATGGACACGTGGTTCTGCGGCTACCAGCGCACCGTCGCGGCGTGCTCGTGGATCGGCTACGACAAGCCGAAAAAAATGGGGCGCGGCGAAACGGGCAGCAGCGCGGCGCTCCCGGTCTGGATCGGCTACATGGACAAGACGCTCAAGGGCGTTCCGCAAACCTTCATGCCCCGCCCGTCGGGGCTCGTCTCGGTCGAAGCCGAATCGCTGAACCCCGACAAGCCGATGCTCAGGGAATTGATCTACAAGGAAAACGTCCCGCCGCCGGAAGAACACATCGACCCCCCGCCGCCGCCGCGCGACGCGGTCGCCCGCGCGATCAGCGAGCATATGCACGAAGTGACACCCTGATCCAGGTATCAGATGTCAGGAATCAGGAATCAGATCAGTTAGCGACGGCTTCGCCGCCGGCGAAAAGCATTGAAACACCGATCGGTTTTCATCTGTCTCCTGTTCTCTGTCTCCTGTCTCCCAGCATCCCGGAAAGCACCGCGCGGATCGTCTCTCCCGATCGCGTATCGCGCCAGTCCTCACCATCCCAACGAAAATGATGCGCGCCCGAGCGCGCGGCGACCCATATTTCACGCGAAGGCGCGTGGCGGTTGACGACGATCGACTCGGCGTTGTCAAATTCGATCTCGAAAACGCCCGAACCCGTCTGAACGAGGTCGGCGTCGGAGCCGTCGAGCGCGCGGGCAAGCCGCTCGAAAAACGTATCGGTCAAGGCTTGGAATTCTTTGTCGGTCATCTTGTGTTACCCTGCGTTTCCTTATGCTACCATTTTGCCATATAACGATCATGCGCTCCCGATTCCTTTCTCTCGCCGTCGTCGTTCTCGTAGCGGCTTCTCTCTCTTCGTGCGGTAAGCGCGGATCGCTTTTCATGCCCCCGGAACAGAGCGCGTCACAACGCGTTGCGACGCAACCCGCCCCCGCCACACCCTCCTCCGCGCCCTCGAAGTCCCCCGCGTCCCCCTCTCCTGCGCCCACGCCCGCCGACACGGAGAAAGAGTCCGGCAAATGAGTTTTCCAAGCTTTTCCGGCGGACAGTGCCACGCGGAATCGGTCGCTCTTTCGGAGATCGCGCGAGACTTCGGTACGCCGTGCTACGTTTATTCGCGCGCGGCGATCGACGCCGCATTCGATGAATTCGCCGACGCGCTTTCCGGCGTCGATTCGCTCGTCTGCTACGCGATCAAAGCCAATCCCGGTTTGGCGTTCCTCGACCTTTTCGCGCGAAAAGGCGCGGGCTTCGACATCGTTTCGGGCGGAGAACTCGAACGCGCGCTCGCCGTCGGCGCCGACCCTGCAAAAATCGTTTTTTCGGGCGTCGGGAAAACGGCCGACGAAATGCGTTTCGCGCTGAATTCGGGCATTTGCTGCTTCAATGTCGAATCCGAACCCGAACTCGACCGCCTCGCCGGAGTCGCGGCCGATCTCGATAAAAAAGCGCCCGTGAGCCTGCGCGTCAACCCCGACGTCGACCCCGGAACGCACCCGTATATATCGACGGGTCTGAAAGAAAACAAATTCGGCGTCGCGTTTCAAGACGCCCGGAGGCTGTACCGAAAGGCCGCGACGCTGCCGGGAATCGAAATCAAGGGAATCGACTGCCACATAGGCTCGCAGATACTCGACCCGGCGCCGTATTTCGAGGCGCTCGACAAGGTCCTGCTTCTCGTCGATCGACTCGCGTCGGACGGGATACACCTTCGCCATATCGACGTGGGCGGAGGCTTCGGCATCCGCTATACCGCCGAAACCGCGCCGCCGGTCGAATCCTGCGTGCGTCCCATCGTCGAACGCCTGCGCGGGCGCGGGCTGAAACTCCTCCTCGAACCGGGGCGCCGCCTCGTCGGCAACGCGGGCTTGTTGCTCACGCGCGTCGAATACCTCAAGAGCGGCGGAGCGAAAAACTTCGCGGTCGTCGACGCGGCGATGAACGACCTCGTCCGCCCCGCGCTTTACGGCGCCGAACACGAGATCGTTCTCGCCGCGCCGAGTACATCGAACGAGGCGCGCGAACTCCGCGAATGGGAAATCGTCGGCCCGGTCTGCGAGTCGGGCGACTTCCTCGGAAAAAACCGAACGCTTTCCCTCGCTCCGGGCGACTTGCTCGCCGTCCTTTCCGCCGGTGCCTACGGCATGTCGATGAGTTCGAACTACAATTCGCGCCCAAGGGCCGCCGAAGTCGTCGTCGACGGCGCGCGCGCGCACCTCGTCCGCCGTCGGGAATCCCTCAAATCCTTGTACGAGAACGAAAGTCCGCTACCATGAGAATTCTTTCGAGAGCCTCTCTGACCGCCCTGTGCCTCGCCACGCTCGCCGCGTGCGGAGACAGGGAAGGCGCGAACCAGGAGGCGCCCGCCGTCCCCGTCGTCACGGCGCTCGCGGGTGCGCGCGACGTCCCGGTCATCCTGCAGGTCATCGGGCGCGCCGAAGCCTACGAGAGCGTCGTTCTGAAGTCCCGCGTCGACGGGCAGGTCGCCGAAGTCCTCTTCACCGACGGGCAGCACGCCAAAAAAGACGACGTGCTGATCCGCCTCGACCCGACCGATTTTCTCGCGCGACTGAAGCAGGCCGAGGCGGCGACCGCGCGCGACAAGGCCGTCCAGGCGCAGGGACGCGCGGACACGGCCCGCTACACGGCGCTCAGGGAGAAGAAATTCGTTTCGGAAGAAAAGCTGAACGAAGTCCGCACGAGCGAAACGACGGCGATGGCCAATCTGCGCGCGAGCCAAGCGGCGCAAGAAATCGCGCGCCTGCAACTTTCCTACACCGCGATCCGCGCGCCTTTCCCCGGCGTCGTCGGCGCGCGTCTCGTTTTTCCGGGTTCCTTCGTCAATGTCGGCGACACCGAACTCGCGGTCATCAACCGCGTCAGTCCTCTTTTGGTCAGCTTTTCGCTGCCGGAAAGGCATCTTACGCAGATACGCCAAGCGATGAGTTCCGGGAAAATGAAGGTCAACATCAGCCTGCCGGAAAACGAGGCCGTTTCTTTCGAAGGTGAAGTCTATTTCATCGACAACGCCGTCAATACGGCGACCGGAACGATCCTCATGAAAGCCACCCTCCCCAACGAGGATGAAAAACTGACGCCGGGGCAATTCCTGAACGTCCAACTGCTTCTCGACACCCTGACCAACACCGCCGTCGTCCCGAACGAGGCCGTACAGCAAGGCGCGGAAGGCAATTTCGTCTTCGTCGTCGACAAGGACAACCGCGTCGAAATGCGAAAGATCGAAATCGGCACGACGCACGTCGGCGAGACGGCGGTCACGAAAGGCGTCCGCGCCGGCGAGACCGTCGTGACCGACGGCCACCTGCGCCTCGCCCCCGGAATCCGCGTCCGCGCCGACGCGCCGCAAGCAGAAGGAACGCCCGCCCCCACGATATAGGCCCCGCGATGAACCCCTCGGAACTCTGCATTCGCCGTCCCGTCATGACCACGCTCCTGATGGTCGCCTTCGTCGTTTTCGGTCTGATCGCGTATAAGGCGCTCCCGGTTTCCGAGCTTCCCAGCGTCGATTTCCCGACGATTTCGGTGACGGCGACGCTGCCCGGCGCCGCGCCCGAAACGATGGCGGCGGCGGTCGCCACGCCGCTCGAAGGACAGTTTTCGACGATCGACGGCCTCGACTCGATGAATTCGACGAGCGCGCTCGGAACGACTTCGATCACGCTGCAATTCTCGCTCGACAAGAGCATCGATGCCGCCGCGCAGGACGTGCAGGCCGCGATCGCCGCCGCGCAGCGCAAGCTCCCCGTGAGCATGCTGACCCCCCCGACCTTCCGCAAGATCAACCCGGCGGACGCGCCGATCTACTACATCGCGCTCGCGTCCTCGACGCTCCCGCTCCCGCTCGTCAACGAATACGCGGAAACCCAGCTCGCCCAGCGTATCTCGACAATCAGCGGCGTCGCGCAAGTCCAGGTGTTCGGCTCGCAGAAATTCGCCGTTCGTGTCCGTGCGAATCCCGACCAGCTCGCCGCGCGCGGACTCGGAATCGACGAGCTTCAGCACGCGGTCGAACAGGCGAACGTCAACCAGCCGCTCGGACTCTTCGACGGCGCGCGTCAGGCTTTCTCGATCCGCGACAACGGACAACTCCTTTCCGCCGACGCATATCGGAGGCTCGTCGTCGCGTGGCGAAACGGCGCGCCCGTTCGGCTCGAAGAGGTCGCGACGCCGATCGACAGCGTAGAAAACCTGCGCATCGCCGCGTGGAACGTCGATAAACGCGCGATCGTTCTCGCCGTATTCCGCCAGCCCGGAGCGAACACGATCGAAACCGTCAACTCGGTCAAACGCATCCTCCCCAACTTCCAGGCCAAGTTGCCCGCGTCGATCACGATGACGACTCTCTACGACCGGAGCATCACGATCAGCGAAGCGATCGACGACGTCGAATTCACGCTCGTCCTCTCCGGCGTCCTCGTCATACTCGTCATCATGCTCTTTTTGCGAAACCTTTCCGCCACGGCGATCCCCGCGCTGGCGCTGCCGATTTCGATCATCGGCACCTTCGCGGTGATGTACGTGTTCGACTACAGCCTCGACAATCTTTCCCTCCTGGCGTTGACGCTCTCGGTCGGTTTCGTCGTCGATGATGCTATTGTCATGCTAGAGAACGTCGTCCGGCACATCGAACTCGGAGAAACGCCGTTCCAGGCGTCGATCAAGGGCGCCAAGGAAATCGGCTTCACGATCATTTCGATGACGATCTCGCTGATCGCGGTATTCATCCCCGTGCTCTTCATGGGCGGAATCGTCGGCAGGCTCCTGCACGAGTTCGCCGTCACGATCTGCGCGGCGATTCTCGTCTCGGGTATCGTATCGCTCTCGCTGACCCCGATGCTCTGCAGCCGCTACCTCCATCATTCCGACGCCGCCGCGACCGGGATTTTCAGGGTATTCGAAAAAGGTTTCGACCTCATGCTGAGCGCGTACCAGAAGTCGCTCGACCTCTCCTTGCGCTACCCGCGCGTGATCATGATCAGCTTCCTCGTCTCGCTCGTCCTGACCGCGTTTTTCTTCACGCTCGTCCCGAAGGATTTCATCGCCAGCGGAGACACGGGGCAGATCAACGCCTATACCGAGGGCGCGTCCGACGCCTCGTTCGCCTCGATGGTCGAGCACCAGCGCGCCGTCGCGCAGATCATCGCGGAGAATCCCGGAATCCGCTCCTTCATGTCGAACGTCGGCGCGACGAACTCGCGCCCGACGCCGAATTCGGGCTATATCTCGATGATCCTGAAACCCCGCGAGGAACGCGAACACTCGGCCGACGAGATCATCCAGATTCTTCGCCCGAAACTCGCCGCCGTTCCCGGAATCCGCGTCTATATGCAGAACCCGCCGATCATCCGCATCGGCGGCCAGGTCACGATGGCGCAGTATCAATACACCCTGCAAAGCACCGACCTCGCCGAGCTTTACCAATGGTCCGAGACGATGCTCGAAAAAATCCGCGAGCAGCCGGGTTTCGTCGACGTCAACACCAACCAGAACAACGCCAACCCGATCGTCTCGCTCGACGTCGACCGCGACAAGATCGCAACGCTGGGTTTAAGCTTCGGCCAGGTCGAAGACGCGCTCCAGAGCGCGTTCAGCGCGCGCCAGATTTCAACGATCTACGGGACGACCAACCAGTATCAGGTCATCCTCGAAGTCGCACCCGAATACCAGACCGACACGTCGATGCTCTCGCGCATCTACGTCCGCGCAACGAGCGGCAGCCTCGTCCCGCTCGACACCGTCACGCAAATCCGGCAATCGACGCAGGCGCTGACGATCAACCACCAAGGGCAACTCCCGTCGGTCACGATCTCGTTCAACCTCCTGCCGGGCTTCTCGCTTGGTCAGGCCGTCGACCGCATCCAGGCGCTCGAACGCGAAATGCGTATCCCGGCGACGCTCAACACGAGTCTCCAAGGCGCCGCGCAAGCCTTCCAATCGTCGATGCGCGGGCTGGGACTCCTCCTCGTGATCGCGATCCTCGTCGTCTACCTCGTCCTCGGGATTCTTTACGAGAGCTTCATCCACCCGATCACGATCCTCTCGGGTCTGCCGTCCGCCGCGCTCGGAGCGCTCATCACGCTCTACCTCTTCCGCGCCGACCTGAGCCTCTACTCGTTCGTCGGCGTCATCATGCTCGTCGGGATCGTCAAGAAAAACGCCATCATGATGATCGACTTCGCGCTCGAACAACAGCGCGTCGAAAAAGCCACGCCGTATGAAGCGATCTATCAGGCGAGCCTGATCCGCTTCCGTCCGATCATGATGACGACGCTCGCGGCGCTCGTCGGAACGCTCCCGATCGCGCTCGGCATCGGCGCGGGCGCCGACGTCCGGCGCCCGCTCGGCCTCGCCGTCGTCGGCGGACTCCTGCTCTCGCAATTCCTGACGCTCTACCTGACGCCGGTCGTCTACCTCTATCTCGACCGATTCACGAGGGACAAAAACGCCGAACTCCGCGCCGACGCGGAGAAAATGGAAATTCAAACGAGTTAAGGTTGGGCTGCGCGAAGAAGCGAAACCCAACGATCGCGGGGCGGTATGAAAAAGTTGCATAGGTTGGGGTGAGCGAAGCGAACCCCAACAAGAAGAGCTTGGATTATCTCGGAGAACCTGGGCTGAGCCTCCTCTGAACATCATCCCCCTATCAGGTATCAGATCAATCACCGACGGCTTCGCCGCCGGAGAAAAAGCAACAAAACACCGATCGGTTTTCATCTGATTCCTGATTCCTGATTCCTGATCCCTGTTTCCTGACGGGCAAAACGCCCCCGCTACGCAATCGCCTCCGCGCTCCGCTCGATGACCACACCGACGCGACCCACGCCCTGCATCGCGCCGATCTTTCCGACCGAAACGCGCGCCCTACGCGCGCCGTAACGCTCGATGAGCACGCTGGCAACGAATTCGGCAAGGCTTTCGAGCAGGTTGAAATGCCCCTCCGCGAGGCGCGCCTTCAAATAATCCACGACCTCAGCGTAGTTGATCGTGTCATGAAGTTCGTCGCTCGCGCCGGCCTTAGACGTCGAAAC
>JAISDL010000052.1 GCA_031264825.1 Accumulibacter sp.
CGAGCTTGCGGCGGAACTCGATCTTCCGCTCGTCGCGACGCACCCGATACAGTTCATGGACCGCGAGGACTTCACGGCGCACGAGGTGCGCGTCTGCATCGCGGACGGGCTGATGCTCAGCGACCCGCGCCGTCCCAGGCGCTACACCGAGGAGCAGTATTTCAAGTCCCCGGACGAAATGCTCGCGCTCTTCCCGGACTTTCCCGAAGCGCTCGCCAATACGGTCGAAATCGCGCGGCGCTGCAACGTGACGCTGACGCAGGGGAAGAGCTATTTGCCGGTTTTCCCGACGCCCGACGGCGTCTCTCTTGAAGAATTCCTGCGTACCGAGGCCGAGGCCGGGCTGGAAAAGCGCCTCGAACAGTTGTTCCCCGACGCCGACGAACGCGCGCGAAAGCGCCCGGAATACGCCGAAAGGTTGAGGACCGAGACCGAGACGATCGTCCAGATGGGTTTTTCGGGCTACTTTCTGATCGTCGCCGACTTCATCAACTGGGCGAAGCGGAACGGCGTTCCGGTCGGCCCCGGACGCGGTTCGGGCGCGGGTTCGCTCGTCGCGTATTCGCTCGGAATCACCGACCTCGACCCGACGCGCTATGCGCTCCTGTTCGAGCGCTTCCTGAACCCCGAGCGCGTGTCGATGCCCGACTTCGACATCGACTTCTGCCAGGACAACCGCGCGCGCGTGATCGAATACGTGCGAGAAAAATACGGCCACGACGCCGTTTCGCAGATCGCAACTTTCGGGACGATGTCGTCCAAGGCGGTCATCCGCGACGTCGGTCGCGTCCTCGGAATGCCCTACTCGTTTTGCGACATGCTCTCGAAGCTCGTCCCCGTCGAGCAGAACAAGCCGCTCCAGCTCGTAAAAGCGATCGAGGCCGAGCCGCAGATCAAGTCGCGCTACGAAAGCGAAGAGGAAGTGAAAGCGCTCCTCGACCTTTCGATGCGCCTCGAAGACATGGTGCGTAACGTCGGGATGCACGCCGGCGGCGTGATCATCGCGCCGGGAAAGCTGACCGACTTTTGCCCGCTCTACTCGACCGACGCCGGCGCTTCGGTCGTCTCGCAATTCGACAAGAACGACGTCGAGAAAATCGGCCTCGTGAAATTCGACTTCCTCGGGCTCCGAAACCTGACGATCATCGAGCTTGCCGTCGATTACGTCGAACGCCTGACGGGGTCGCGCCCGCGCCTCGAATCCCTCCCCTTCGACGACCCCGAAGTCTATCGGATCCTCCGCGACGCCAACACGACGGCGATCTTCCAGCTTGAATCGGACGGCATGAAAAAGCTCCTCAAAAAGCTCCTGCCCGACCGCTTCGAGGACATCATCGCCGTCCTCGCGCTCTACCGCCCCGGCCCGCTCGGCTCCGGGATGGTTGACGACTTCATCCTGCGCAAAAAAGGCCAGCAGAAGATCGATTATTTCATCGACGACCTAAAGCCCTGCCTCGACCCGACGTACGGCGTGATCGTCTATCAGGAACAGGTCATGCAGATCGCGCAGGTCATCGGCGGCTACACGCTCGGCGGCGCCGACCTCCTGCGGCGCGCGATGGGCAAGAAAAAGCCCGAAGAGATGGCCGAGCACCGCACGCTGATGCGCGAGGGCGCGAAGAAAAAAGGCTACAGCGAAAAGCTCGCCGAACAGCTATTCGACCTGATGGAGAAGTTCGCCGAATACGGGTTCAACAAATCGCACACCGCCGGATACGCCGTCATCACCTACTACACGGCGTGGCTGAAAGCGCACCACTGCTCGGCGTTCATGGCGGCGACGCTCTCCTCCGACATGGACAACACCGACGCGGTCAAACTCTTCCGCGACGACACGGTCATTCGGAACCGCTTGACGCTCCTGGGGCCCGACATCAACCTCTCGGAGTACCGTTTCGTCCCGATCGACGCGAAAACGATCCGCTACGGCTTGGGCGCGGTCAAGGGAACCGGCGAGCGCGCCGTCGCGTCGATCGTCCGCGCGCGCGAAGTCGGCGGCGCCTTTTGCGACCTCTTCGACTTCTGCCGGCGCGTCGACAAGCGCCTCGTCAACCGCCGGAGCGTCGAAGCCTTGATCCGCGCCGGCGCGTTCGACGCGATCGACACGCACCGTGCCCGGCTTTTGGCGTCGGTCGGAATCGCGATCGAAGCCGCCGAACAGGCCGAGCGCCACGCCGGACAAGCGGGACTCTTCGACGTTCTCGACGGCGGCGCGTCTCCCGAAGCGCCGCGCCACCTGCGCGAACTTCCTCCCTGGAGCGAAGCGCAGCGTCTCGCGGAAGAAAAACTCGCGCTCGGCTACTTTTTTTCCGGCCACCCCTTCGGCCAGTTCAAGCCGGAACTCCTGCGCATGACGCATACGCCGCTTGCGAAACTTCAGGCGCGAAAGGAGCCGCAACGCTTCGCGGGAATCGTTTCCAACGTGCGCTCGCGCGTCACGTCGCGGGGCAAAATGGCCTTCATCGAACTCGAAGACGGCGAAGCGTCGCTCGGCGTATCGGTTTTCAACGAGCTTTACGAAGCGAATTACGACAAAATCAGGAACGACAAGGTGCTCGTCGTCGAAGGGCGCGTGCAGAGCGACGATTTCGCGGGCGAAGGCGCACTCGGCGCGCGCGCCGACCGCCTGATGACGCTTTCCGAAGCGCGAAACGTTTTTGCGCAACGCCTGTGGCTCTCGATCGACGCGCGCGCGAAAGCCTTCGACGCGCACTCGGCGGTCCACCGCTTGGACGCCTTGCTGACGCCCTTTCTTTCGGGGAACTGCCCGGTCTTCATCGCCTTTCGGAACGCCGACGCCGTATGCGAACTCGCGCTCGGCGACAAACGCCGCGTCCGGCTCGACAACGAACTCCTGAAATCGCTCTCGGAATGGCTCGGCGAAGAGAATATCCGAATCGATTATCCGTAACAGAAGACAGAGTTGCATAGGTTGGGCTGAGCGCAGCGATGCCCAACATCTCGCTTGCGCGAAGCGCGAGCCACTTCAGGAATCAGGAGTCAGAAGACAAGAACCGCGAAACACGGACACGCGCGAAAATTCATGCAAACACTTCACTTTTCGCGTCTTTCGCGTTTTTCGCGGTTGAAATCGGTTTTCATCTGATTCCTGACAAGCCTGCGGAATCGTTGGGGTTCGCTTCGCTCACCACCAACCTATACCGCCATAAGGGCACGGCACGCCGTGCCTATCAGGTATCAGGAATCAGATCAGTTACCGGCGGCGTTGCCACCGGGAAAAAGCAACAAAATACCGATCGGTTTTCATCTGATCCCTGATTCCTGATCCCTGTCTCCTGACCCCCCCACCGCCGCGAGGATGCCCTGGATCAGCCGTAGCGGCGTCGGCGGGCAACCCGGGATCGAAACGTCGACGGGAATGACATTGGATACCCTGCCGCAGCACGCGTAGCTCTCGCCGAAAATTCCGCCGGTACATCCGCAATCGCCCGTCGCGACGACGAGCTTGGGTTCGGGCGTCGCGTCATACGCGCGCTTTACGGCGACTTCCATGTTTTTTGCGACCGGCCCGGTGACGAGCAGAAGGTCGGCGTGGCGCGGGCTTGCGGTGAATTTGATCCCCATCGCCTCGACGTTGTAGTACGGGATGCCGAGCGCGTGGATTTCGAGTTCGCAGCCGTTGCACGACCCGGCGTCGATTTCGCGGATGAAGAGCGAGCGGCGAAAGCGCCGCGCGATCTCGTCGGACAGGCGGCGCTTCGCGGCTTGGAGTTCCGGGTCGATTTCTGGCGGCGCCTCGGTGAGAACGCCGTCGTGCAGTATCTGTCTCAGTATCGAAAACACGAAAACGTCTCCTTGTTACGGCGTGCCCACAACGAGCTTCGAGACTCCTTCGGCGCGGCGCGCGTCCCAAATGGCTCCCATAATCATAAATCGGGGCCGGCGTAAGAGAGGTTGAACGACTTGTTGATCAGCGGAAAATCGGGGACGATGTTGTCGATGATCGCGTGTTCGAGCAGCGGCCAGTTCATCCACGAAGGGTCGCGCGGGTGGCAGCGCCGGATTTTACCGTCGGCGCCAGTCTCGAGCGCGACAAAAACGTCGCCGCGCCAACCTTCGACCCATCCGAATCCCCGCTTTCCCGGTTCGCTGCGCGCGGCGTTCCAGACGCCGCCTTGCGGCAGTCCGTCGACGAGGGCACGGATCAGCCGAAGCGACTCGTCGATTTCGGCAAAGCGTACGAGCGCGCGCGCGGCGACGTCGCCGCGCTCTTCCATCGCGACGACGGGCTTCACACGATCATAGGGCGAAACGGGGTGGTCGGCGCGCAGATCGACGCACTGGCCGCTCGCGCGCGCCGCGACGCCGACGGCGCCGAGCCGTTTCGCAAGCTCGGGCGTAACCCGCCCGGTCGTCAAAAAGCGATCCTGCAGGCCGGCGTGTTCTTCATAAACGTCTTTCAGGCGATGCACGTCGCGCTCGGTCGTCCGGCACTGTTCGACGACCTCGGCCACGCCCGCGTCGTCGAGGTCGACGGTCACGCCGCCGGGGACGATCTTGTCCATCATGAAGCGGTGGCCGAAGAGCCGGGCGTTTAAGCGCAACCAGTCTTCCTTGATCCGCATGAACTGCATCAGCCCGAAAGACAGCGCGACGTCGTTGCCGAGGTAGCCCAAGTCGCCCAGGTGGTTGGCGACGCGCTCGCGCTCCAGAAAGAGCGCGCGAAGCCACGCCGCGCGCGGCGGCGCGGTCACACCGCAGATCATCTCGGCGGCCTGGCTGTAGGCCCACGCGTACGCGACGGTCGAATCGCCCGAAACGCGGCCCGCGAGCTTGAGGCCGTCGGCGAGGCTCATCCCCGAAAAGCGTCTTTCGATGCCTTTGTGTTTCCAGCCCAGGCGTTCTTCGAGGCGCAGGACGCTCTCGCCCATGACCGAGAAGCGGAAATGCCCCGGCTCGATGATTCCGGCGTGGATTGGGCCGACGGCGATTTCATGGACGCCGTCGCCGCCCACGCGGACGAATTCGTAGTTTTCGTTCGCGGTATCGAAGCGCGCCTCCGGCGCGTCGGAGCGTAACGGGAAGTAGTCGGCCGGCCAGTTGGCGTGGCGTAGCCAGGGGCGCAGATCGCCGCCGCGCGGCGCGGCGCCGACGAGGTCGCGGACGGCGCGCTGCATCCGGTCCGCCGCCGGGAAAAACCCGGAAAGGTCGGGGAAGACCGCATCTTCGACCGGGCACACGAGTTTTACGCAGGCAAGACCCTCGGGTAAATCGAACGCGGCGCAGACCGCGATTCCCGGCGTCTCCGCGTCGCGCTCGTCGCCGCCCCAGAGGGCGACGAGCCGCCGCCCGGACTCGTACGCGGCGAGGGCGAATTCGCCGAAGGCCTCGAAGTCGGCGCGCGCGGTATAGGCGAGCGCGTCGCCACCTTCGACGCGCGTGAATTCGAGAGGCTGATCAAGAAAGAGCATGGCGGCTCACCCGATGAATTTCGCGGCCTGCCGGTACCACTCGGCCAGATACGGCGGAACCCAGAGACCGAGCATGAGGACGAGGCCCAAGTGAATGAAGACCGGGAAGAGCGCCGGATTGTGCGACAGCGGCTTGACGCTCGGCCGGCCGAAGGCCATCGCCTGCACCTTCCCGAAAATCGCCGCGAAAGCGACACCGAGCGCGACGAGGAGGATCGGCGTCGCCCACGGGTGATACTTGATCGCCGTCGTCAGGATCATGAATTCGCTCGTGAAGACGCCGAAAGGCGGCATTCCGAGGATCGCGAGCGTACCGAGCATCAGCCCCCACCCGATCGTCGGCGACGCCTTGATGAGACCCCGAATATCGTCGATGATCTGCGTATGCGCCATCTGCGCGGCGTGCCCGACGGCGAAGAAGATCGCCGATTTGGTCAGCGAGTGGACGGTCATGTGCAAAAGCCCCGCGACGTTGGCGACCGGGCCGCCCATGCCGAAAGCAAAGGTGATGATGCCCATGTGCTCGATCGACGAGTAGCCGAACAGGCGCTTGACGTCTTTCTGGCGCGACAGGTAGAACGCCGGGACGACGACGGTCAGAAGCCCGAAGATCATCATCAGATGGCTCGCGAAGGCGTTTTCGAGCGCGCCGTCGACGAGAACCTTGCAGCGGATGATCGCGTAGAGCGCCACGTTGAGCAAGAGTCCCGAAAGAACCGCCGAAACCGGCGTCGGGCCTTCGGCGTGCGCGTCGGGGAGCCAGTTGTGCAAGGGGACGAGGCCGGTTTTCGTCCCGTAGCCGACGAAGAGAAAGACGAAGGCGAGCGAAAGGACGGTCGGTTCAAGCTCGGTTTTCACGGCGTCGAGCTGCGTCCAGAGCAGTGCGCCGCCGTCGTGCCCGAGGACGCGCTCGGCGGCGAAGTAGATCAGGATCGTTCCGAAAAGCGCCTGCGCGATTCCGACGCCGCAGAGGATGAAGTACTTCCACGCGGCTTCGAGACTCGCCGGTGTGCGGTAGAGCGCGACGAGCAGCACCGTCGTCAGCGTCGCCGCCTCCATCGCGACCCACAGGATGCCGAGGTTGTTCGTCGAGAGCGCGATCAGCATCGTGCACATGAACATCTGGAACATGCTGTGGTAAAGCCGCATCCGGCTCCCGGTCAGGCGTCCGAGATTCCGTTCGATCCGCATGTACGGGCGCGAAAACAGCGCGGTCGTAAACCCGACGAGCGCGGTCAGCGCGATCAGGAAAACGTTGAGCGGGTCGACGAAAAAATGTTCTTCAAACAGGATCAGCGGCCCCTCGTCGACGACGCGGACGGCCAGAAACACCGCCGCCGCGAGCGTCAGGAAGCTCGCGGCGGCGTTGACTTCCGGCGCGCGGCGGCTGTGCCCGACGAAGGCGAGCAGCACCGACGCGACAAGCGGAACGGCGAGGACGAAAAGGAGTTCGTTCATCCTGGAAACCGTAGTTGAACGTGTCTGGGAGTGCTGTCCCGGAGTGTGCTGGCAAGGCGCGACGACGCGGCAGGCTCTTGCCTGCAAGGAGGAGCAACACCGCCAGCGCGCTGCGGGGCGGTGCTCCCAGGCATGTAACGAACTCTCCTAAGTGGGTGAGCGGTCAAAAAACCAGAGAAGCTTGTCATCACTTGGCTTTCAATGCGAAAAATCAGTGCTCAACTGCGGTTTCCAGGATCATTCTTCCCTCGCCTTTTCCATCTGCCGGATGTCGAGGCTGTCGAACTGCTGGCGGATCTGGAAGAAAAAGACACCGAAGATGACCATCCCGACCATCACGTCGAGCGCGATCCCGAGTTCGACGACCATCGGCATTCCGTAGGTCGCGCTCGTCGCCGCGAAGAACAGGCCGTTTTCCATCGCAAGAAACGCGATCACCTGCGGAACCGCCTTGCTGCGCGTGATCATCATCAGGAAGGAGAGGAGGACGCACGCGAGCGCGATCCCGATCGTCGAGCGCAACACGGTCCCCGAAAGCTCCGAGATCGGCGTCGCGACGTTGAACGCGACGATCACGAGCCCGATCCCGACGAGCATCGTCGTCGGGATGTTGAGGAGCGTTTCGACGTCCCACTTGACCGAAAGCCGGCGGATCAGGCGGTGCAGCACCCACGGCAGCGCGACGACCTTCAGCGCGAGCGTGATCATCGCCGACCACAAAAGATGGCTCTGCTTCGTCGAGACGGCGACGACGAGAATCGAGACGAAGAGCGCGATTCCCTGCAACAGAAAGAGGTTGATCAAGGTCAGGATGCGGCGCTGCGCGAGCATCGAAAAACCGAGGAGGAGCATCAGCGCCGCGCAGAGGTTGATGATCTGGCCGGCTTCGGGCAGGACGCGCGCGAGGAAGTCGATCACGGCCCGGTCTCCAGCAAGAGGCGCACGAGCATCGCGAGCACGGCGAGCAGGAACGCCGTCCCGAGAAATTCCGGCGCGCGGAAAATCCGCATCTTCGCGCTCAGGGTTTCGATCAGCGCCAGAACGAAGCCGCCAACGGCGAGTTTGACCGCCATCGCGACGCCTGCCCGCGCGATCATCTGAAGCGGCGCGTCGGCCTCCGAGATGCCGAGGGGAAAAAACAGCGCGATTCCCAGGCAGAAATACGTGAAGAGCTTCAGCGAACTCGCCCACTCGATCAAGGCCAGGTGGCGCCCCGAATATTCAAGGATCATCGCCTCGTGGATCATCGTCAGTTCGAGATGCGTCGTCGGGTTGTCGACCGGGATCCGCGCGGTTTCGGCGAGCGCGACCATCGCAAAGGCGATCGACGAGAAAACGAGGCTCGGATAGATCGTGAATTCGCGCTGCGCGAGCGTTTCGACGATCGTCGAGAGCGAAGTCGATTGCGAGATCAAGGAGGCGGTAAAAAAGACCATCAGGAGCGCCGGCTCGGCGAGGAATCCGATCAGCATTTCGCGGCGCGCGCCGAGCGAGCCGAACGCGGTGCCGACGTCCATCCCGGCGAGCGCCATGAAAACGCGCGCGAGCGAAAAAAGCCCGACGAGCGCGATCGCGTCGGCGGCCGGCGAGAACGCGAGGTCGGTCGAGAGCGTCGGGACGATCGCGGCGGCGAGCGCCGTACAGGAAAAAACGATGTAAGGCGCGGCGCGGAAGAGCGACGACGCGTTGTGCGCGAGCAGGACTTCCTTGTGGAAGAGCTTGTGCAGCGTGTAATACGGCTGAACGATCGACGGTGCCGAGCGGTTTTGCATCCACGCGCGGCACTGGTTGACCCAGCCGGTCAGCGCGGGCGCGAGCAGCACGGCGAGGAGTAGCGTGAATATCTGGATGAGAAAAGCCGTCAGGTTCATCGCTCACCCGTTTGTCATGACAAGGAGGATGAGCAGCGTGATGAAGCCGTACAAAAGGTAGATCGCGATACGGCCGTGCTGCAGGAAAGCGACGACGCGCGTGCCGTATTCGACGAGGCGCGCGGTCGGCGCGTAGAGCCAGTTCCAGAACGGGTCTTCGACGCCGCTGCGGTAAACGGGCTTCGAGTCGAAAGCCGAGGGATGGTGGCGGGTATGCTGCAAAAACGACGCGAAGACGCGGCGGATCGGCTGGCTGAAGCCCTCGGCGGTATCCTGCATCCGCGAAGTCTGGAGCGGGAATCCGCAATCCCACGCGGGAACGCGCTTGACGTTTCCATACACGTCGAGGTTGCCGTGGAAAAAGCGGCGGACGACCCAGAAGACCAGCGGGACGAAGAGCGCGAGGCTGACGAAGAAGATCGCCGCGCTGTAACTCGCGCGGTCGCGACTGATCGGCGCGAGCAACCACCACGGGTTCTCGGTCACGACGTCGCGCAGACCGTTGTCGAGGAGCAGGCGCGTCACCGGGTCGATGAGCGCGACGACGAGGTTCGGAAAGACTCCGAGCAATACGCAGCCGACGCCGAACCATACGAGGCCGAAAAATTCGTGACGGCCGGCGTCGTGCGCGTGCAGGAGGTTTTCTTCGCGCGGCTGACCGAGAAAGACGATCCCGAAAAACTTGACCATTGCGAATCCGGAGAGCGCGGTCACAAGGGTAAACGCCGCCGCCGCGACCGGCAACAGCATGTGGAGATAGCCTTGCGGCAGCCCCGAAGTGAACAGAAAACCCTGGAGCATCAGCCATTCGGAGACGAATCCGTTGAGCGGCGGCAAACCCGCCGCGGCGAGCGCGCCGACGAGCGCGAGCCACGCGACGCGCGGCATACTGTGGATCAAGCCGCCCAATTTGCCCAGGTTACGCTCACCGGTCGCATGCAGCACCGTTCCGGTGCATAGAAAGAGCAGACTCTTGAAGTACGCGTGATTCAGGCAGTGGTAGAGCGCCGCCGTCAGCGCGAGCGCGGCGAAGAGCGGCAGCGAGAAGGCCTTGAAGACCAGAGCGAGGCCGATCCCGATCACGATGATCCCGATATTCTCGATCGACGAGTACGCGAGCAGGCGCTTCATATCGGTCTGCACGGCGGAAAAGATGACGCCGAAGATCGCCGACGCGAATCCGAGCACGAGAAGGAGCAGCCCCCACCACCAGTATTTTGCGTGAAGGAGGTCGAAGCCGACGCGCAAGAGTCCGTAGATCGCCGTCTTGAGCATGACGCCGCTCATCATCGCCGAGACCGGCGACGGCGCGGCAGGATGCGCTTCGGGGAGCCAGACGTGCAGCGGCAGGATTCCCGCCTTCGCGCCGAAGCCGAAGAGCGCGAGCAGAAACGCGAGCGTCGGCCAAATCCCGGTTTCGGGGAAGCGGCGCATCGCGTCGAAGGTGTAATCGCCGGCGTTCCCCGCCATGAGGCCGAAGGACAGCAGGATGCCGACGGCGCCGATGTGCGCGACGAGGAGGTAAAGGAAGCCCGCGCGACGAATTTCGGGAATGCGGTGATCCGACGTGACGAGGAAAAACGAACTCAGCGCCATCGTTTCCCACGCGATCATGAATGCATAGCCGTCGTCGGTCAGCATCACGCAGACCATGCTCGCCAGAAAGATGTGATAGAGCAGGCAGAGCAGGCCCGGAATCGCGCCCTTCCCGCGCCGGAAATAGCCGCCCGCGTAAATCGATATTCCCGTCGACGCGGCGCCCAGCAAAAACAGGAAGAACGACGAGAGCGCGTCGAGCCGCAAATGGAAAGGGAGGTCCGGCAGGCCGAGCGCGAGAACGCGCGTCTGCGGCGCGGCGACGATCCCCGAAAGCGCGCACAGCGCGAGAACGGCGCCGAGAAGCGCGCCGAGCGGGAAAAGAACACCGTAAATCAGGCGCGACCGGAAGGGGAAGGCAAGCCCGACGATTCCGATCAGCAGCCATCCGGGGAGGACGATCGTCAGAATCGCGTCGAGAATCGACATGTTCGCGCCTCGTTACTCGTTTTGACTGGGCAAGGGCGCGCGCAACGGGGCGTCGGGTTTTCGCATCTTATTTTATCCGCATCCCCGGCTGCGCGCCGTCGTCGGGGGAGAGCAGGAAAATTCCGGGACCCTCCTCGGAGGACGCCGCGAGAACCATCCCCTCGCTGACGCCGAACTTCATCTTGCGCGGCGCGAGGTTGGCGACCATCGCCGTCATCCTCCCGACGAGCCGCGCGGGGTCGTAAGCGGACTTGATCCCCGCGAAAACCTGACGGGGCTGTGCTTCGCCGACGTCGAGGACAAGGCGGAGGAGCTTTTCCGCACCCTCGACGCGCGCGGCGTCGACGATGCGCGCGACGCGCAGGTCGACCTTCATGAAGTCGTCGATCGAAATCTCTTCGCCGACCTGGACATGCGCGGCGGTCGGCGCGAGCGACTCCTTGTTCGCCTCGACGAGCGCGTCGATACGCGCGGGTTCGACGCGCTTCATCAAATGCGTATACGCGCCGATCGTGTGCCCTTCGGGCAGAGCATTCCCAATGTCCTCCCAGGAAAGCGGCGCGACGCAAAGGAAGCCCTCGACCGCCTCGGCGACTTTGGGCAGTACGGGCTTCAAGTACAGCGTCAAAAGCCGAAATGCCTCAATCGCCTCGGAGCACACCGCGTGTAGCTCGGCTTCGCGCCCCGCCTGCCGGACCAATTCCCACGGTTTGCGGTCGTTGACAAAAACGTTGGCCGTATCGGCGAGCGCCATGACTTCGCGCACGGCGCGCCCGAATTCGCGCTGCTCGTAAGCTTGCGCGATCCTCGGCGCGGCGTCCCTGAATTCGCCCAGCCAGACGGCGTCGGTTCGCGCCAGACGGCCGCCGAATTTCTTGCCGATGAAACCCGCGCAACGGCTCGCGATATTGACGTACTTGCCGACGAGGTCGGAATTGACGCGCGCGACGAAGTCTTCGAGGGAAAGGTCGATGTCGCCCATCGTCGCGTTGAGCTTCGCCGCGTAGTAATAGCGCAACCATTCGGGGTCGAATCCGAGGGCGAGATAGCTTTCCGCCGTGATGAAAGTCCCGCGAGACTTCGACATCTTCGCGCCGTCGACGGTCAAGAAACCGTGCGCGCACACGCCGCTCGGCGTTCGGAAGCCCGCGCGTTCGAGCACCGCCGGCCAGAACAAGGCGTGAAAATACAGGATGTCCTTGCCGATGAAGTGATAAAGCTCGGCGTCCGAATCCCGCCCCCAGTAATCGTCGAAATCGATGCCCTCCCGGGCGCACAGATTCTTGAACGACCCCATGTAACCGATCGGCGCGTCGAGCCAGACGTAAAAATACTTCCCCGGCGCGCCGGGAATCTCGAAACCGAAATACGGCGCGTCGCGCGAAATATCCCAATCGTCCAGAGCATCGAGCCACTCGCGCATCTTGTTCGCGGCCTCCGGCTGAAGGCGGCGGCGCCCCCCCGCGCCCTCCGACGCCGAACTCGTCCACGCCTTGAGAAAATCCGCGCACGCGCCGAGCTTGAAGAAATAATGCTCCGAAGTCCGCAACTCCGGCCTCGCGCCCGAGACCGCCGAATACGGATTCTTCAGTTCGTTCGGCGTATAGGCCGCGCCGCAGGCCTCGCAGTTATCGCCGTACTGATCCTTCGCGCCGCACTTCGGACACTCGCCCTTGATGAAACGGTCGGGTAGAAACATCCGCTTCACCGGGTCGTAATACTGCTCGACGTCGCGCTTTTCGATCGCGCCCGCGGCAATCAGCCGCGCGTAGATTTCCTCGACGCACGCGCGCGTCTCGGGCGAATGCGTACTGTAAAAATTGTCGAACGCGACGTAAAAACCCGAAAAATCGCGCGCGTGCTCGCCATGCACCCGCGCGATCAAGGCTTCCGGCGTCAAGCCGTCCTTCTCGGCGCGCAGCATCACCGGCGTCCCGTGCGTATCGTCGGCGCAAACGTACCAGCACGCGTTCCCGCTCATTTTCTGAAAACGCACCCAGATATCGGTCTGGATATACTCGACGAGGTGGCCGAGATGAATTGCACCGTTGGCGTAAGGCAAGGCCGACGTGACGAGAATCTTTCGGGTCATGACAAAAAGTGGAATCGAAAACGTATAGCGCCGCAACGCGGCGCTTTCGGTAAAACGAGTATTCTAGCAAAATACGCGTTTCCGTGAATAAAAGGAACAACAACGATGGCGATTACACCCAACGACGTTCGGGCGGCGCTCGATACCCTCATCGACCCGGCGACGCAAAAACCTTACGCCTGCGCGCGCACGGAACGCGCGATTCGCATCGACGGCGGGAAAGTCCGCGTCGAAATCGAACTCGGCTACCCGGCAAAAACCCGGATCGACGCGATCCGCGATGAAATCACCGCGCTTCTCCGCACGATACCCGGCATCGAAGACGCCGAAGTTGCCGTCACCTCGAAAATCATCGCCCACGCCGTCCCGCGCGGACGGAAACTTCTACCGGGCGTCAAAAACATCGTCGCCGTCGCTTCGGGCAAAGGCGGCGTCGGCAAAAGCACGACCGCCGTCAACCTCGCGCTCGCGCTCGCGCAAGAAGGCGCGGCGGTCGGACTCCTCGACGCCGACCTCTACGGCCCCTCGATCCCCCGGATGCTCGGCGTCCCCGACGCCCAACCCGCCTCGCCCGACGGAAAAACCTTCGTCCCGGTGCGAGCCTACGGCATCCAGGCGCTCTCGGTCGGCTTTCTCGTCGACGCCGACGCGCCGATGATCTGGCGCGGCCCGATGGTCGCGCAAGTCCTCGAACAACTCCTCACCCAGAGCCACTGGAACGCGCTCGACTACCTCGTCGTCGACATGCCGCCCGGAACCGGCGACGCGCAACTGACCCTCGCGCAAAAAGCCCCCGTCACCGGCGCGCTCATCGTCACGACCCCGCAGGACATCGCGCTCATCGACGCGCGCAAAGGACTCAAAATGTTCGAAAAAGTCGGCGTCCCGATACTCGGCGTCGTCGAAAACATGAGCCTGCACATCTGCCCCGAATGTGGGCACGAAGAAGCCATCTTCGGGCAGGGTGGCGCCGAAAAAATCTGCGCCGACTTCGGCGTCGCCTTCCTCGGCGCACTACCGCTCGAACGCGGTATTCGAGAAACGACCGACGCCGGAAACCCGACCGTCGTCGGAGACCCCCACTCGCGTACCGCCGAAATCTACCGCGCGATCGCCCGCCGCGTCGCCGTCCGTGTCGCCGAACTCGGCAAGGAAATGAGCGGCAAATTCCCCAACATCGTCGTCCGAAACGATTGAATCCGCGCAGGCTGGAGCGGTGCTTGGGGTGAGCGCAGCGATGCCCAAGATCTCGCTTGCGCGAAGCGCAAGCCACTTCAGGATCAGGAGACAAAAGAACCGCGAAACACGGACTCGCACGAAAATTTATGCAAACACTTCACTTTTCGCGTCTTTCGCGCCTTTCGCGGTTGAAATCAGGCTTCATCTGTCTCCTGTCTCCCGTCTCCTGATTCCTGATAAGCCTGCGGAATCGTTGGGGTTCGCTGCGCTCACCACCAACCTATACCCTTCATTCTTCTTTCCTCCGATCACGCGCGGACGCTCCGGCCGCCGTCGACGTTGAGGACTTGTCCGGTGACGTAGGGCGCGTCGAGGAGGAGGAAGCGCACGGCGCGGGCGATGTCGTCCGGGTGTCCGGTGCGTTTCAGTAGCGTCGCCGCGACGATTCCTTCGCGCGCCGGCGCGTCGAAGAGGTCTTCTCCGGGCCACAGGATAGGCCCGGGGGCGACGGCGTTGACGCGAACATCGGGGGCGAGTTCGACGGCAAGCGCGCGCGTCAGCCCCAGCAAGCCCGCTTTGGCGGTCGAGTAGAGCGGGTAGCCCGCGAGGGGACGCTCGGCGTGGATGTCGGTGATGTTGACGACGGCGCCGTGCGCGGCTTTGAGGTGGGGCGCGGCCGCTTGCGCGAGGAACAGCGGCGCGCGCAGGTTGCTACCGATCAGGTCTTCCCATTCGGCGAGGCCGATCGTCCCCAGCGGCGTGGCGAAGAAGCTCGATGCGTTGTTGACGAGCGCGTCGAGCCGGCCAAAGGCTTGGACGGTTTTTTCGACGAGGTCTGGGAGAAAAGCGATCTGGAGAAGGTCGGCGCGCACTCCGATCGCGGAGTTGGGGCGTTGCGCGTTCATTTCGGCAACGAGCGCGGCGGCTTCTTCGGCGGCGTCGCGGTAGTGCAGCGCGACGTTGGCGCCGGTCGAATGGAGTTCGCGCGCGATGGCGCGTCCGACGCGCTTTGCCGCGCCCGTTATCAGAACCGTTTTGCCGAACACGCGCTCACCTCGACGTTTGCCGCCCTCGTTTCAGTTTTGACTTTTTTCGATTCTAGCGTATTTCGGAAGACGGGAGACAGAGGACAGGAGATAGATCAGTCACCGGCGGCGTTGCCACCGGAGAGAATCAACAAAAACCCGATCGGTTTTCATCTGTCTCCCGTCTCCTGACATCTGATACCTGAAGGCCGAAGGCCGTTCAGTCTTCTGTCCTCATGTGGAATCAAACCCCGGACGATTCCGACTTGCGGTAGACTTCTCACATTTTCTCCAATAAGCTTAATGACCATGGACGCCGAAACGCCGCTCGATGCCGACGAATTGATGCTTTATTTCGAGCGCATCGACCGCCTTCCGCCCGAAGATGCTGAATGGGTAAATCGCCTTTTTCAGGAGTGCTTTCGCGCGCGCGTTCATGAGGCCGATCTGGAGACCGTTCATGAAACCTGCCCGCTCGAAGACCCTTCGCAAATCGCGCAGGTCGCGCTCGATACGGCCGAGTGGCTCAAGACGCTGTGGAACGTCGGTTATATGGGCGCGGGGTCGTTTCCGTCCAAGCCGCGCTCGGCCTTCCCCGAAATCGAACTCGAAGATGTGCTCAAATCCGCGCTCTTCGCGCGCATCCGCCAAGGGAAGCGCCCGCTGCCCTTCCCGCCGCCGACGCGCGACGGTTTGCCCTGGCACGATCTGCTCGACGAGGCGGAGGGCGTGTCGCACAGGGTCGCGGCGGAGGTCGTCCGAAACGATCAGGGGAAATTGATCGGGACGATCATCGAGAAGGCGTCGGGGTGGTGGGTCATCCGCGAGGTCGAGGCCAATCGGGAGTACATCGTCCAGTATCAGGGCAAAGGGCCGCTCTTCCGCCTGACGCTCGGCGTACCGGATACGTCGGATATGGCGGATGCGGCGGATGCCCACGATGCGCCCAATTCCACCTTGCGCCGCGAACCGAAGGAGTGGACGCGCGAGATTCTCCAGCAGGAGAGGGCGGGAATACGCACTTTCACCCTTTTGTGGCCCGATAAGGACGGGAAGGAAAAACGTGTGCCGCTTCGCGCGCTGACTTGGGAACGCGCCGAGTCGGACGCCGCGCATTGGGTCGCGGAGCGCCATCCGGAGATGTACGGGCGCATCCGTTTTATACGCCAGGGAGCGCCACACGATTGATTCATCAGGAATCAGGAGACAGAGGACAGAGGACAGATCAGTTAGGGCGGCTTCGCCGCTAGAGAAAAATCCACGAGGCGGGCAAGATGCCCACACTCCCAGAGTATTATAGGTTAGCGTGAAACAACCCGGGATTTGGGCGCAAAAAAACATCGCCGACAATGACGCCGCGATGAATGACGCAAAGAGCAAATGCCTGTAACCCGCCACCTCGGCCAAGCACCCCCTCTTGGTGCCTCTAACTCGGAGGTCGGTGAATCACTGGCAATGTTTCATTACTCACCAGCCAGTAATTTAGTCTACATATTATTTTTGCCTATGATATAATTCGGGAATAGAAACGCACGGGACGAAGAGGATGAAACGAGACGGAAGGAGTCTGGATCACCGGACAC
>JAISDL010000064.1 GCA_031264825.1 Accumulibacter sp.
AGCGCGATCACGAGCAGGAACGAAGCCGGAGGTGGCGGACGATGCGGACGGTACGGAAGAAAATGAAAGTCGGACACGGTCGAACCCCGGACTTTTACGAAAGACGATTGCGGAAGAGCCACGCCGCCAGCGGCAGCGTGACTGCGGCCATGACCAGGAGCGGAACGAAGTCGAGCGCGACGTCGGACAGACCCGCGCCTTCCAGGTATACGCGGCGGACGATGCTCGTACAAAAGCGCAGCGGATTGGCCCACGTGGCGATCCGCAGAATTTCCGGCATATTGCGCACCGGCGTCAGGAGACCCGACAGCAACATCAGGGGCATGATCAGCAGGAAGGAGTAAAGCATCGCCTCCTGCATCGTCAACGACAGCGCCGAGATCGACAGCCCCACGCCGACCGACGCGATCGTGAAGGTCAGCAACCCCAGGTACAACACGCCCAGCGATCCGTTCATCGGAATCCGGAACCAGAAGCGGATGATCACGAGGATGATCGTCGATTGCATCAGCCCGATCAGGATCGCCGGAACGGCCTTGCCGATCAGTATCTGCATCGGCGTCAGCGGCGTGACCAGCAACTGGTCGAAAGTCCCCTGCTCGCGCTCGCGTGCGACCGACAGCGCCGCGATCATCAGGGTTTGCAACATGCTCAGCGCGCCGATCAAGGCCGGCATGATATTCCAGCGCGACTCCAGATTGGGGTTGAACCACGCGCGTCGCTCGACGCTGACACCCGAAACCCCGCTACCGAGCGATGCGTTGAATTCGGCGACGATCGCGCCGACGTAGCCCGCGGCCAGACCCGCGGTCGAGGAATTGCGTCCGTCGAGGATCACTTGCAGCGGCGCGCGCTGTCCGGCGTCCAGCCTTTCCTGAAAATCCGACGGGATGCTCAAGACCATCAGCGCGTCGTAATCGTCGATTACGTCGGATATCCGCGTCGGCGACGTGAGCGTCGCCGTGCGGACGAAGACGCCGGTTCCGTCGACGCGCGCCAGCAGTTCGGTCGCCGCGCGTCCGCCGCTCAAGTCCAGTACCGCGTACGGCGCGTGGACGAGGTCGTAGGTGGCGCCGTAGCCGAAGAGCAGCGACTGTATCAGCGCCGGACAGAACATCAGCGCGCGGCTCGAAGGCTCCTTGAGCAGCGCGAGCAACTCCTTGCGGATGAGCGCGCCGATCTGCGCGAGGGACGAGACGAAGGATTCCACGTAAGACCTCACTCCAGCGTCTTTTGCAGCCGCGCGCGCGTGGCGAAGACGAGCGCGACCGCGTAGAGTGCGAGAATCCCACAGTCGCGCAGGATCATCGGCCAGTTGTTTCCGGCGAGGAAGAGCGTCTTGACGAGCCCCATGAAATGCGTCGCCGGCAGCGCCTGAGCGACGACGCGGATCACCGCCGGAACGTTGCGCAGGTCGAACACAAAGCCGGAAAGCATCGTCGCCGGCATATAGCTTGCGAGCATCGCCAACTGGCTCGCGTCGAACTGGTTGCGCGTAACCGCCGAGATGAAGAGACCGAGCAAGAGCGATACGGTCAGGTAGAGCATCGACGCCGTCACGATGACCGCGAGCGACCCCTGGATCGGGACGCGGAACAGGAAACGCGCGGCAATCAGGCACATCGCCAGGTCGATCGCGCCGATCACCAAATAGGGCGCGACTTTCGAGAGGACGATTTCGAGCGGGCGAACCGGCGTGACGAAGAGCGATTCGAGCGTGCCGCGCTCCCACTCGCGCGCGATCAGCATCGAACTCAGGAAAGCGCCGATCAGCGTCAGCACGAGCACGACCAGCCCCGGCACCAGATACCAGCGGCTCTCGCCGGCCTCGTTGAACCACACGCGCTGCATCACCTCGACGCTGCCGCCGACCGACACTTTGTTGCCGGCGCGGTCGGCGCGATGCTGCGCCCAAATCCCGACGGCGCCGGTCACGTAGCCTTCGATCACGGTCGCCGAAGTCGAATCGACCCCGTTGAGCAACAACTGGATGCGCGCGTTTCCGGCGTTCAGGCGCCTCGAAAAATCGGTCGGAACGCGCACGATGCCGTCGACCTCGTGCGCGCGCATCAGGCGTTTCGCTTCGGCCATGTCGGAGGCGAACACAGGCGCGAGGTATTCCGTGCCTCGCAGGCCCTCGACGACTTCGCGCGCGGTGGGCGAGCGGTCTTCCATCACCACCGCGATCGGCGCGTTCATCACGTCGAACGACAGGCCGTAGCCGAACAGCAGGATCAAGGCGACCGGCAGCAAGAGACCCACGGCGAGGTTGCTCCTGTCGCGCAACACCTGCCGCGTCTCCTTGCGCAGCAGGGCGACGAAGCGGCGGACGAAACCCGGCGCGCGTTGCGACGACGGGAAAGCGCTCACGCGGTGGCTTCCAAAACGTTTCCCGCGCGAACGCGGCCCTGTTCGACGATGGCGATGAACGCGCCGTTCATGTCACCGCCTGCGTCTCCGGCGCGCTCCTTCACCTCGCGCGGCGTGCCGAGCGCCAGCATCCGCCCCGCGTCGAGGATCGCGATGCGGTCGCAGTATTCGGCCTCTTCCATGAAATGCGTCGTGACGACGACCGTCACGCCGCCTGCCGCGAGCGCGGTGATCGTGCGCCAGAACGCGCGCCGCGCGAGCGGGTCGATTCCGCTCGTCGGTTCGTCGAGAAACAGGATTTCCGGCTCGTGCAGGAGGCCCGCCGCCATCGCAAGACGTTGCTTGTAGCCGAGGGGTAAAAGACCGCTGACGGCGGCCGCTTCCAGCCCGAAGCTGTCGATCGCGGCGGCGACGCGCTCTCGCAGTACGTTCCCGCGCAGACCGTAGGCGCCGCCGAAGAATTCCAGGTTTTCGCGCACCGTAAGATTGCCGTACAACGCGAATTTCTGCGCGACGTAGCCGATTTTTCCCCGCGCCCGCGCCCGCGCGGTACGCAGGTTCAGCCCCGCGACTTCGAGGTGGCCGCTCGTTGCCGGCAAGAGGCCGCACAACATGCGGAAGGTCGTCGTCTTGCCCGCGCCGTTGGGGCCGAGCAGGCCGAAAACTTCACCGCGCGCGACTTCGAACGACGCGCCGGCGACGGCGGTGAAGTCGCCGAATTTGCGCACCAGGTCGCGCACGACGATCACCGGCTTTTCGCCGACGACCTCGGCGGGGGTCCGCAGCGCGACACGCGGCGGGGCGGCGCCGTCGTCATCGCGATGCCGGCGCAGCAGCATCATGAACGCATCCTCGAATTCTTCCGGGCGCGCTTGCCGGCGGAGTCCGTCGAGCAGCGCATCGACCGCGCGCCCGTCGGCGTCGGGTTGCCGGATGAAGCGCACCGCGCCGCCGCTGGGGACGGCGTCGACGATCAATGCGTCGGCGTCGATCAGCCGCGCCTGGAGTTCGCGCGCCGTCGCGCCGGGGGGCGGCTGCGCGACGAAGGTCAGTCCGCGCGCGCCCTCGGCCATCGCCTTGGGGACGCCCTCGGCCAGCATCTTGCCCTCGTTCATCACGAAGACTTGCGCGCAACGCTCGGCTTCGTCCATATAGGCGGTGCTGACGACGACGCTCAGGGTTTCGTCGTCGACGAGTTGCCGCACGATCTTCCAAAGCTCGCGCCGCGACAGGGGGTCGACGCCGACGCTCGGCTCGTCGAGCAGCAAGAGGTCGGGCAGGCGCACGAGCGTACAGGCGAGACCCAGCTTCTGCTTCATCCCGCCCGAGAGTTTTCCGGCGGAACGGTCGACAAAGCGCGCAAGGTCGGTCATTTCGAGCAAACGCGCGAAGCGCGTCCGCCGCGCGTCCTCCGGCACGCCGTGCAGGTCGGCGTACAAGTCGAGGTTTTCCCGTACGCTCAGGTCTTCGTAGAGGCCGAAGCGCTGCGGCATGTAGCCGATGCGGTCTTGCACCGATTGCGCCTCTTTCGCAAGGTCGACGCCGAGTACGTACAAACGCCCGGTGTCGGGCTTCAGCAGCCCCGCCATCATTCGCAGCAGCGTCGTCTTGCCCGCGCCGTCGGGGCCGACGAGCGCGGTCAGTTCGCCCGCGCGCAGCGACAGCGACACGTCGTCGACGGCGGTGAGGCGCCCGCCTCCCGGCGCGCCGAAAGTCTTGGTGATGCCCTCGGCGACGACGATCGGGTCCGATTCGCTCATTGCGCGTCGCCGACGGTCAGTTCGACGGTCGCCGGCTGTCCCAGGCGCAGCGCGTCGTCCGCGTCTTCGACGATCACGCGTAGCTCGTAGACGAGGCTCGTGCGCAAGTCCTCGGTCTGTACCGACTTCGGCGTGAATTCGGCGACCGACGAGATGTATCCGACCCTGCCGGCGATGGGGCGGTCGGGCCGGCTGTCGGTCGTCACGCGCGCGGCCTGACCGGGCTTGAGCTTGCCGAGATCGGGTTCGGCGACATAGACGCGCACCCACTTCGGGTGCGTCAGCGCGAGCGCGTATACGGGCTTTTGCGGCGTCGCCATATCGCCGGGTTCGAGCAGACGCGAACGCACGACCGCGTCGGCGGGCGCCTTGAGTTCGCCTTGCGCGATCTGATGCCGCAAGAGCGCGAGTTGCACTTCGGAAGCTTCGAGTTGCGCTTCGGCGGCGGCGATGTCTTCTTCGCGCGGTCCGATTTCAGCAAGACGCAGCGCGTTGCGCTCTTGCTCGACCCGCGCGTCGGCGACGCGCGCGGCGGTTTTTACCCGATCCAGGTCCTGCGCGCTGACGCCGCGGTCCTTCGTATTCTCGGCGATACTTGAGAGACGCGCCAAATCCTTTCGCGCGCGTTGCGCCTCGGCGCGCGCGGCTAAAAGAGAACTCCTCGCGTGCGCGATTTCCTCGGGCCGCGAGCCGTTGCGCAGGCGGAGCAGGTTCTGCCGCTGGACGCCGATCTGCGCGAGCGCGTATTCGGCTTGCAACGACAAGGTCCGGGTGTCGAGCGTCGCGAGCGCGTCACCTGCCTTGACGCTGTCGCCCTCGTCGACGCGCAGTTCGAGTACGCGACCGCTGCCGTCGAACGCCAGCGAAATTTGCCGGATATCGACGTTGCCGTACAGCGTCAAGGCGCTGTCGCGGTCGCGGGCGGCAAAGTGCAGCCACGCCCACGCGGCAAGCGCCAGGGCGGCAATCGCCGCGAGAGACAGAAAAGCTTTCTTCATCGTCGTCGAGTGTCCAAAGACCTCAGGAGCCATTGAGCGAAAAGTATACACAAAATTAAATTTAATTTATATTTAATTTAAGGAAGCCAAAACGATCCCGCGCCGCATCCGTCGAGCGGAACGGAGCCAAGTCATTGTAAATCAAGAGAAAAAAACGCATCGCCGATTCTGGAGTCCAGCCAAACGCGCTCCGTGGAATATAATCCCGGAAACCGCGCTTGACTACTGTTTTCCGCGTTCAAACCGGCGCAATCAAGAGGAATCATGCCACTCGTGAGGAAGGAAGGAAAAACCAGGGCCGTGCGCGCGCCGCGTGCGGACGGCGAAGCGACGCGCGCCCGGATACTCGAAGCGGCGGGCGAACTCTTCGCCGCGTCGGGCTTCGTCGAAACGACGAGCAAAGCCATCGCCGCGCGCGCTGGCGCGGACATGGCGTCGATCAACTACCACTTCGGCAGCCGCGACGGTCTCTACCAAGCCGTCCTCGTCGAGGCACATCGCCGCTTGCTCGATCTGGCAGACCTGCAACGCTTCGCGCAAAGCGCCTTACCCGCCGCGGACAAGCTCAGAATGCTGATCGACAAACTGATTCAAAGAGCGACGGAGGGCGGCACGGGCTGGGATCTGACCGTCATCGCCGCCGAAGCGCTTGCGCCCTCGTCTCATTTTCAGGTTCTTTTCGAGCTGGAAGTGCCGATGAAAGCCTCGGTCGTCCTGTCCATCCTCGAAGACATCACCGGAATCCCCGTCGGCGACCCGGCGCTTCTGCGTTGCCTCTTCAGCGTCGTGACGCCCTGCGTCGCGCTACTCATCGGCAGGCGCGGCATCCCCGGCCCCATACAGGAAGTCCAGCGGATGCCGCGCGAAGTGATCGTCGAACACCTGCACCGGTTTGCAATGGCGGGACTGGAAGCGATTGGCAGCGAGTACGCCAGGAATCGCTGAAAGTGAGCCGCGAGGAGGGCAAGGACGAGCGCTTGGGGGAAGGGTGTCATCGTTTCAGTTCAGGGGGGCGATGAACATCAAGCTATGCGAGTTTCCATTAAAAAGCGTACCGAATCATCATGCCGAAGAGATGTTGGGGTTCGCAAGCTCACCCCAAGCTATAGCGTCTCCGCTCCGTTCTCGGCGGTATAGGTTGGGCTGAACGAATGTGAAGCCCAACGATTCCGCAGGTGTATGAATGATGGAATGGAGAGTGGAAAAGGCATAAAAACGCGCCGACAATTTCCTAAACGTCATAAACCCCTTCATTTCCCCCTTGTCAGAGGGAATTTGCTTGGGTTACCGTATTCGCGGTTTTTCGTAGGGGCACGGCGCGCCGTGCCCAGCGGCGGTATAGGTTAGCGTGAAACAACACGGGATTTGGGCGCAAAAAAACATCGCCGACAATGACGCCGCGATGATTTACGCAAAGAGCAAATGCCTGTAACTCGCCCCCTCGGCCAAGCACCCCCCTTTTGGTGCCTCTAACTCGGAGGTCGGTGAATCACTGGCAATGTTTCATTATACGGGGTGACGCCGACCCGCGCCATGATCGTTGGGCTGAACGAATGTGAAGCCCAACGATTCCATAGGCGCATGAATGATGGAATGGGGACGATTTGGAAATGGAATGAAAAGGAGTTTCCGGCCGATGGGCATATACCAGCAAATTGGTATCCAGCGCGATCATGCGCCGCGACCCTCATGGATGGCATCCCGGATTTGTTCCCAATCGGCGTTCCGGAACTCGTGGGTCAAGCCGTCGCCACGGAAACTGCCATCGCGCAGCTTGAATGCCGGTTTGCTTTTTTGATCCGCCAGCACGCGGCGCAGCCCTGTTTCAATGAGCGCCTTCAGCGTCGTGTGCTCGGCTTGTGCGCAACGTCGCGCTTCGGCAAAGAGACTGGGCGAAATCTCAACGGTGGTCTTCATGCGGGTATCCGTTTCCTGCGATATGGGTACCCATATTAGTGCATGGGACACGACACGGCAATGCCGATGAGGGCGTATTTCATTCGACTTGAAGCTCGAAAGAGC
>JAISDL010000115.1 GCA_031264825.1 Accumulibacter sp.
CCAAGGGCACGGTGCTGTCGATGGCAAACCTGAAATCGTCTTCGGTGACGCCCCTGTTTTCGGCAAAAGCCTCGAAGAGGGCCGAAATGACGACCTGCTCGATTTCGGCGCCGGTAAACCCTTCGGTTCTGTCGGTAAGGCGTTCGATGAACGGCTCGTCCATGACCAGATTTCCGATTACTTCTGGATGATTCAGCCGTTTTTTCAGATGAATGTTCAGGATGATTTTCCGCTCCGTCCAAGTAGGCAGATCGACGAAAAATATCTCGTCGAAGCGTCCTTTCCGCATCAGTTCCGGGGGAAGCGAGTGGATGTTGTTGGCGGTTGCCGCTACAAAAACGAACTTTTTCTTTTCCTGCATCCAGGTCAGGAACGTACCGAACATGCGTGTCGCCACGCCGCTGTCGCCGGTGGAGCCGATTCCCGAAAAGGCTTTTTCTATTTCGTCGACCCACAGTACGCAGGGTGCCATTGCTTCGGCGGTTTGAATGATGCCGCGCATGTTGCGCTCGCTGCTTCCGACCAGACTGTTGTACAAAGCCCCCATATCGAGACGCAGCAAAGGAAGGTTCCAATACGTGCTGATGGCTTTGGCCGTCAAACTCTTCCCGCAGCCTGGCAGACCGGTCAGCAGGATGCCGCGCGGACTGGGCAGCTTGTATTTTCCCGCTTTTTCCGACCATGAATCCGAGCGTTTGACGAGCCAGTTTTTCAGGTTCTGCAGTCCGCCGATGTCCTCCATTTTCAGATCGGGCATGCTGAACTCCAGCAACCCGTTGCGCTGAATGATCTGTTTCTTTTCTTCGACAATGGAAACAAGGTCTTCGGCGTTCAGTTCGCCGTCTTTTACAATGGATAAAGCAAATGCATTTTCCGCTTCGTGTATGGTCAGACCGGCGGCGGCGTCGCACAGTTTGTCAATGGTCTCGTTGCTCAAATCAAACCGGAGTTTGTCGTTATGCTCGTTCTGCTTCACCAGGTCGAGCAAGGCTTCCTTCAACTCCTCCTTCGAGGGCAACTCAAATGTCTTTATCTGGATTTCCTTCTGCAAATCATCGGGAATAAATTTGTCGTACCCGGTGATAATGAGTGTTTTCAGGAATTTATCCTCTTTGATATTCCACACGAGGTCTTTCAGCGTGCGTATCAACGAGGCTTCGATCGCGCGAGCCGGTTGGGCCAGGTCGTGGTACAGATCCTTCAGGATAAAGATACCGTCGCCCTCGTAGCTGTTGATGAATTCCAACGCCCGCTGCGAGGTCTGAATATCGCCGCCCTTTCCTTTACCGTTGCATTTGAAGCCGTCGACGACCGTCCACTCCCAGACATCGCGGGCTTTCGAGAACAACGAACTGTCGTTCGCCATCTCTTTTATCGCCGCGACAAGCCGCTGCTCCTCCCACGTTATGATGAAAATAGCCGGAAAACGGGCTTTTATCTGAAGCGATAATTCGTTTTGAAAATTTGCCGAATTTGCCATGTCTATTGCTCTTTTCCGTTTTCAAGATGTTATCATAAGTAATGAAGCGTCGCGGTCCTATGTATTTCAAGCGTTGAGCGGGGAGAATGGTCGGAAGTCCGCACCAATGCCGGATAGTGTCCCGGCTCGGTTCATTTTTGCATCCACTTTTGAAAATCCGCCCCCATCGTCATGCGACCGCCCATTCCTCGTCGGTCCGGCGCAGGAGATAGAAAATAATAATGATAACGATAATGATAAAGGATCACCCTTTAGCCGGCCTGTGTCAAGTGAGCAAACAAACCGAAAAAACGTGATTCGTACGGGCTTGGGCGGCGGTTGGTTCAGCGCGAATCCTTGTCCCGGCGTCGCGCGAGCAGACGGTCGATCCAGATATCGACCTCCGGGTCATTGGGCGCGCGGTCGAGATAGCGGGAAAGCCAGACGCGCTCTTCCCGCGCGTCCAGGATGGGCGTATGGCGCTGAAACTGTTCGAGGTCCTTGACGCGGTCACGCCAGCCGAAGACGAGCGCGCGGATTTTTTCCAGGTCGATCAGGCGGGTTTCATACCCTCCGCCAGCTATCTCACGCACAAAGATATGGCGCGGATAAAAACAGCAATGGATGAGGCCGGCGTAATGCAGCCGTCGGGCGAGCGCGCCGCACGCCGCGAGCAACTTGTGGCGACGGACACCATCGACCCGGGCGTCGTCCAGGCTTGTCAGCAGATCGCGCCATTCGTCGAGCGCGTGCGTCATGAGGACGGCGCGCACGCCGCCGCACCCTCGCCGCTCGGCGTAGAAACTCGCTTCGACGACGGGAAGCCCCCGCGCCCGACAGCGCGCGATGTTGCGAAATTCACGGGCAAGCGTCGGTTCGCCGAAGGGCGCGCTGACGCTTCGTGTGAGGTGATTGCACTGCCGCTTCAGAAAAAATCCGCGTCCGCCGATCTCCAGCCGACAGACCGCGCTCCAGCCGCCCCGATCGACATTTGGCTCGTCTACCATCGGAAGTTCCAGCGCCCAGAGGGCGTCGAAGCCCGCCAGACCTTGAGCTTCCAGCAAGGGGCGGTCTTCATCGGCGATATAGTCGCGTATTCGGAAAGAATACATCGGGGCGCGGCGTTGTGAAAAAACGCCGCCATTGTCGGCAACACGCCGTCAAGTGCCCGTCAAAAGAAAATGAAAAAAGAGTGAAACGTCAAAAGTATTCCACAACGCCACGTAAAACCCCAAGAACTTGTTGGAGAATTCTGTGCGGCATCACTTCTCAACAGTCATACCTCGGTGTTCTTCGATCTGACGCACGACGAGTTCGCGTTCACGCTCCATTTCGGCTTTGAACTCTTCCTCGGTCGGCAGGTACAGCCTGTATTTCGACGCGAACAACTTCTCCTTGTCGGAAAGCACGGAGTATTTCACAACGCTTTCGTCTTTGTCCGTGACGAGGACGATGCCGATGGTCGGGTTGTCGTCGGCCTGCTTTATCTTCTCGTCAAACAATCGGACGTAGAAATCGATCTGCCCAACGTCCTGATACGTCAGTTTTCCCGCTTTGAGGTCGATGACAACAAAGCATTTCAAGATGAAGTTGTAGAATACAAGGTCGATATAGTAATGCTCGCCACCCTCGGTCGTTACCCTCTTTTGCCGAGCCACAAAAGAGAACCCTTTGCCGAGTTCAAGCAAAAACTCCTGCAATTTGTCTATCAAGCCTTGTTCCAGTTGGCTCTCGCTGTATTTCGCGTTTTCTTTCAGGTCGAGAAACTCCAAGATGTACGGGTCTTTGAGGAGATAGTCCGCGTCCTTCTTCGGTTCGAGCTTGAAAATTTCCCCCGCGATTTCGGGGCGGTGTTCTTTTTGCGTGGCAAGCAGTCGCTCGTAGTAAAAGGAGTTTATCTGCCGTTCCAACTGGCGCGACGTCCATCCGCAATCCGCGCTCTCTTTCAGATAGAACTCGCGGCGTCCCGGTTCCTCCACGCGCATGAGCAAACGGCAGTGCGACCAGCTCAATTCGCTACGCAGTGTGTAGCGATTCGGGAAGGTCTGATAAAGCTGGCGCATATTGCGAAGGTTTGCGACCGTAAAGCCCTTGCCAAATTCAGCCGTCAAGCGCTGGGACAGGTACGCAAGCAGGTTTCGCCCGTACTCGGCGCGTCCGCCGACAGCCTCTGTGATTTGCCGCCCGATTTCATGGTAAACGCCGACCATCGCCGCATTGACCGTGACGATCACCTTTGCCCGCGCTTCGGCGAGGGCGGCGCGGATAGCCTCATAGACTTTCGCGTCCGATTCGGTAATCAATGATTGATCTTTTTCATCACGCATCACGACACACCCTTTACATCGAGAAGACGAAGCGCAAGTCTGGAGCGAGTTTACGAACCCCAATCCATCACGCAAGACGAAGTCTACCGGGACGATTCCCGAAAAGAAACAAGGAATAGTAAACCCTAAAACCGTAAAACCGTGAATACGGTCTTTTGGCCCTCTCGCGTCCATCGGAACGATTCCGTGCAAACGCGGTCGAGGTATCCAGGTCAGCGCGAATCCTTATCCTGTCGTCGTGCGCGCAGGCGGTCGATCCAGACGTCGACCTCCGGGTCCTCGGGCGCGCGGTCGAGATAGTGGGAAAGCAGGACGCGCGCATCGTCAGCGTCGAGCGTGTGCGCGTGACGCAGGAACTGTTCGAGATCCTTGACGCGGTCACGCTTCCCGAAAAGGATCGCGCGCGTTTTCTCCAGGTCGATCAAACAGGTTTCATAAGTTTCATCGTCGGCGATGCGCACAAAAATGTGGTGCGGATAAAAACACGAATGCGTAAGGCCGGCGTCATG
>JAISDL010000156.1 GCA_031264825.1 Accumulibacter sp.
TGGCTTGCGCTTCGCGCAAGCGAGGTGTTGGGCATCGCTGCGCTCACCCCAACCTATGCACTCTGGGAGTGTGGGCATCTTGCCCGCCTCGTGGATTTTTCTCCGGCGGCGAAGCCGCCGGTAACTGATCTGTCTCCTGTCTCCTGTCTCCTGTCTCCTGTCTCCTGTCTCCTGATACCAAATGGTCGGGAAACCGAACACGGAGGTGTTGGATACTGGAAAAACGCGGAAACGCATTCACGGAGGGCTTCAAAATGGTGACGAGGGAATTCAACGCGTGGGCACCCGGCGCGTATTGCGAGGCGGGGGCGCACGGTCCATTGAAATCGGGGCCGCAGGGAACTTTGGCGCGCCTTTGCGGTCATTCTTCAAAAGAAGGAAGGAGTCGGTTCTCCCGGCTCCGACGATGGAAAACTTTGAAACAGGGGTCTGGCGGGCGGCGTCCTGGATTACAATTCCGTCACCGCGAATACGGCGTTTCGCCTTCGCGGCGCTTTGATGTTTATCCATCACGCCGACCCGGCGTATGAACGCACGAACGAGGAGCCTTACCATGGCGACAGAGACACACCCAACACCGCCCCCGATCGACCCGGATCCGCGCGAGACGCTCGAATGGGGAGAAGCGCTTTCCGGCGTGATCGAGCACGCGGGCAAGGAGCGCGCGCATTTCCTGATCGATACCCTGCTTGCGCGGGCGCGGACGCAGGGGGTCGACATTCCCTGCGGCGCGACGACCGAATACGTCAATACGATTCCCGCCGACGCGCAGCCCCGGTATCCGGGGGATTCGGACATCGAGATTCGCATCCGCAACTATATCCGCTGGAACGCGATGGCGATGGTCGTCCGCGCGAACCGCGAGACGAACGTCGGAGGACACATCGCGTCTTTCGCTTCGTCGGCGGCGCTCTACGACGTCGGTTTCAACTGGTTCTGGCGTTCGCCGACCGCGGAGCACGCCGGCGACCTCGTGTATTTTCAGGGGCACACGATTCCGGGAATCTACGCGCGCAATTTCCTGATGGACCGCTTCAGCGAGGGGCAGATCAACCATTTTCGGCAGGAAGTCGACGGGAAGGGGCTTTCCTCGTATCCGCACCCGTGGCTGATGCCCGAATTCTGGCGCTTTCCGACGGTTTCGATGGGTCTCGGCCCGATCCAGGCGATCTATCAGGCGCGTTTCATGAAGTACATGGAGAGCCGTGGGCTGATCGACCTCAAGGATCGCAAGGTCTGGGCCTTCGTCGGCGACGGCGAGACCGACGAGGTCGAAACGCTCGGTGCGATCGGGATGGCTTCGCGCGAGAGGCTCGATAACCTGATCTTCGTCATCAACTGCAATCTGCAACGCCTGGACGGTCCCGTGCGCGGCAACGGGAAGATCATCCAGGAACTCGAAAGCCAGTTTCGCGGCGCGGGGTGGAACGTCATCAAGCTGATCTGGGGGCGCCATTGGGACGTCCTCTTCGAGCGCGACAAGAAGGGTCTGCTCAGAAAGCGCATGATGGAATGCGTCGACGGCGAGTACCAGACCTTCAAGGCCAAGAACGGCGCGTACGTGCGCGAATTCTTTTTCAATACGCCGGAACTCAAGGAACTCGTCGCCGACTGGACCGACGCCGACGTCTGGCAGCTCAATCGCGGCGGGCACGACATCTTCAAGATTTACGCCGCGTTCAAGGCCGCGGTCGAACACCGGGGCGAGCCGACGCTGATCCTCGCCAAGACGATCAAGGGCTACGGAATGGGCGGCGCGGGTCAGGGGATGAATATCTCGCACCAGCAGAAAAAACTCGATTACGAGGAGATACGGAGTTTCCGCGACCGCTTCAAGCTCCCCGTTCCCGACGACCAGCTCGAACAGCTCCCGCTGCTCCGTTTCGCCGACGATTCGCCCGAACGCAAATACATGCTCGAACGCCGCGAGGCGCTCGGCGGCTGCTTCAACGTCCGCGCTCGACGCTCGCCCGTCTCGCTCGAAATTCCGCCGCTCGCGGTCTTCGACGCGTACCTGAAGGGGTCGGGCGAGGGGCACGAGGTTTCGACGACGATGATCTTCGTTCGGCTGCTCAATGTCCTCTTGAAAGAGAAGAAAATCGGGCGCCACGTCGTCCCGATCGTCCCCGACGAGTCGCGTACTTTCGGGATGGAGGGGCTTTTCCGCCAGATCGGCATCTGGAATCAGGAGGGACAGAACTACGTTCCCGAAGACCACGACCAGCTCATGTTCTACAAGGAGGCGAAGTCGGGGCAGATCCTCCAGGAAGGCATCAACGAGTCCGGCGCGGTCTGCGACTGGATCGCGGCGGCGACCGCGTATTCGAACCACGGCGTCCAGATGATTCCTTTCTACATCTTTTATTCGATGTTCGGCTTTCAGCGGACGATGGACCTGTGCTGGGCCGCCGCCGACCAGCGCTCGCGCGGCTTCTTGATCGGCGGGACGGCGGGACGGACGACGCTCAACGGCGAGGGATTGCAGCATCAGGACGGGCATTCGCCGATCCTGTCGAGCCTGATTCCCAACTGCGTCAGCTACGACCCGGCGTTTTCCTTCGAGCTTGCCGTCGTCGTCCACGACGGCTTGAAGCGCATGATCCGCGACCAGGAGGACGTTTTCTACTACATCACCGTCATGAACGAGAACTACGTGCACCCGGACATGCCGCCGGGTGCCGGCGCCGACGGCGCGGAGATCGTCAAGGGGATGTACCTCTTTCGCGCGGGGGGGTCGACCGACGCGAAGAATCCCGCGCCGCGCGTACCACGTGTACAACTCCTGGGTTCCGGGAGCATCTTCCGCGAAGCCGTTTTCGCCGCCGACCTGCTCAAGGACGATTGGGGCGTCGACGCCGACCTCTGGAGTTGCCCGAGTTTCACCGAGCTTTCGCGCGAGGGCGCCGAGGTCGAGCGCTGGAACCGCCTCCATCCGCTCGACGCGCCGCGTGTCTCGCACGTCGAAAAATGTCTTTCCGGCGTCGCCGGCCCGGTCGTCGCCGCGACCGATTACGTCCGGCTCTACGCCGAACAGATTCGCCCCTTCGTCCCGCGCCGCTACGTCACGCTCGGCGCCGACGGTTTCGGGCGTTCCGACACGCGCGGAAATCTTCGCCGTTTCTTCGAGATCGACCGCTTCTGGATCGCGTTTGCGGCGTTGAAAGCGCTCGCCGACGACGGCGCGGTCGAGCGGAAAACCGTCGCCGACGCGATGGTGAAGTACGGCATCGACGCGGACAAACCTTACCCGGCCAAGAACTAGGAGGGCCTTCATGAGCCAACGCACCGAAATCAGGGTCCCGGACATCGGGAGCTTTACCGACGTTCCTGTCATCGAAATTTCCGTCAAGCCGGGCGATTCCGTTGGGGTCGAGGACGCGCTGATCACGCTCGAATCGGACAAGGCGACGATGGACGTCCCTTCGCCGCTCGCCGGCAGAGTCGTCGAGCTTTGCGTCGCCGTCGGCGACAAGGTCTCCGAAGGAAGCCTCATCGCGCTGATCGAGTCCGCCGCGTCGGGAGAAAGCCCCGCGCCCGCTGAAAAAGCCGCCGCGCCTGAAACGCCGCGTGCTTCACCCCCGCCTCCGCCCCCGCCTCCGGCGAAAGCGGCGCCGCCGTCCCCGATGCAGCAGTCCGCGCTGCCGTTCGAGGCGCCTCCGCCCCCGGTGAAAGACGCGACGACGACGGCTTACGCGAGTCCGTCGGTTCGGCAATTCGCGCGCGAACTCGGCGTCTCTCTCGCGCAGGTGACGCCGAGCGGGTCGAAGGGGCGTGTCCTCAAGGAAGACGTCGTCGAGAGCGTCCGCCGCGCGATGCGCGTCGAACCGGCGGCGTCGAACGCGCCCGCGCCGAACGCATCCGCGCCGCTCACGGGCCTCGACCTGCCGCCGTGGCCTCAGGTCGATTTTTCGAAGTTCGGACCCGTCGAGCTTCGGCCGCTTTCGCGTATCGGGAAGATTTCCGCCAGGAACCTCGCGCGCAACTGGGTGATGATCCCGACGGTCACTTACTGCGAAGAAGCCGACGTCACCGAACTCGAAGCCTTCCGCCGGACGCTGAACGACGAGGGCGAGGGCGTTTCCGGCGTGGCGGCGAAAATCACGCTGCTCGCGTTCATCGTCAAGGCCTGCGAAGCCGCGCTCAGGAAGTTCCCCGAATTCAACGCTTCGCTCGACGGTGAAAACCTCGTGCTGAAAAAATACTTCAATATCGCTTTCGCCGCCGATACGCCGCGCGGCCTCGTCGTCCCGGTGATAAAAGACGTCGATAAAAAGACCGTCGGCGAGATCGCCTTCGAGACCGCCGCGCTCTCGAAAAAGGCGCGCGCGGGCAAACTGTCGCCCGACGAGATGAGCGGCGCGTGCTTTACGGTGTCGAGCCTGGGCGGGATCGGGACGACGCACTTTTCGCCGATCGTCAACGCGCCCGAGGTCGCGATTCTCGGCGTCGGCAGGACGCTCACGAAACCCGTCTGGAACGGACGCGAATTCGCCCCGCGTCTCGTCCTGGCGCTCTCGCTTTCGGCGGATCACCGCGTCATCGACGGCGCGCTCGGCGCGCGCTTCTGCGTCTTTCTCGCGCGGCTGTTGTCCGACATGCGCCGCGCGCTCGTCTGAGGAGAAAATATGAGCCGGATCATCGAAGTCCATGTGCCCGATATGGGAGATTTCAAGGACGTTCCCGTCATCGAAATCTGCGTGAAGCCGGGGGACGCCGTCAAGGTCGAGGATTCTCTCTTGACGATGGAGTCGGACAAGGCGTCGGTCGACATGCCCAGCCCCGTCGACGGCGTCGTCCGCGAACTTACGGTCGCGGTCGGCGACAAGGTTTCGCAAGGCTCGCTCGTCGCGCTGATCGAGACCCTGTGCCCTGCTTCCGCCGACGCCGCGGCCCCGGAGGCGCCGCCGCCGGCACGAACCGCGCCGGCGCTTGCACCGGCGGGCGCGCCGGCTTTTGAAGGCGCGGTCGACGTCGAATGCGAAATGCTCGTCCTGGGCGGGGGGCCGGGCGGGTATTCGGCGGCTTTCCGCAGCGCCGACCTCGGTCTGAAAACGCTGCTCGTCGAGCGCGACGCGACGCTCGGCGGCGTCTGCCTGAACGTCGGCTGCATCCCCTCGAAGGCGCTCTTGTACGCGACCGCCGTCGCCGAGGACGCCCTGCGGCTCGCCGATTGCGGCGTCGTCTTCGACTCGCCGAAAATCGACCTCGACAAGCTGCGCGCGCACAAGGCCAAAGTCGTCGCCAAACTCACGGGGGGCCTCACCGCGATGGCGAAAGCGAGGAAGGTCGACCTCATGCGCGCCACCGGCCGTTTTCTCGACGCGCACCACATGGCGCTCGAACCCGACGGCGGCGGCGCGAGGAAAGTCGTCCGCTTTGCGCAGTGCATCGTCGCCGTCGGAAGCGCGCCGGTGCACCTGCCCTTCCTGCCGGACGATCCGCGCATCGTCGATTCGACCGGCGCGCTCGAACTTCCCTTTGTCCCCGAAAAAATGCTCGTCATCGGCGGCGGGATCATCGGTCTCGAAATGGCGTCGATCTACTCCGCGCTCGGCGCGCGGATCGACGTCGTCGAAATGCTCGACGCGCTGATGCCCGGTCCCGACCGGGACGCCGTCAGGATATGGGAGAAGAAAAATTCCGCGCGTTTCGATCGCGTGATGCTGGGGACGAAGACCGTCGCGGTCGAAGCGCGCGACGACGGCGTGTACGCGCGCTTCGAGAGCGCAGACGGCGGCGCGCCGATCGAGGCTTCACGTTACGACATGATCCTCCAATCGGTCGGCCGCGTACCCAACGGCCTGAAAATCGACGCCGAAAAAGCCGGGGTCGCCGTCGACGCGCGCGGTTTCATCGGCTGCGACGCGCAACAGAGGACCAACGTGCCGCACATCTTCGCAATCGGCGACGTCGTCGGCCAGCCGATGCTCGCGCACAAGGCCGTCCACGAGGGACACGTCGCGGCGGAAGTCGCCGCCGGATTGAAATCGGCCTTCGACGCGAAGCTCATCCCCGGCGTCGCCTACACGCACCCCGAAATCGCGTGGGCCGGCGTGACCGAGGACGCGGCGAAAAAAGAGGGCAGAAACGTGAACGTCGCCAAGTTTCCGCTCGCGGCGTCGGGGCGCGCGATCGCGAGCCGCGCCGACGAGGGTTTCAGCAAGCTCGTCTTCGACGCCGAAACCGAACGCCTGATCGGCGGTGTACTGATCGGGCACGGCGCGGGCGACATGATCGGAGAGGTCGCGCTCGCGGTCGAAATGGGCTGCGACGCGGTCGATATCGGCCGCACGATCCACCCGCACCCGACCTTCTGCGAAAGCATCGGCCTCGCGGCGGAATTGGCCCACGGCGTGTGCACCGACCTGCCGCCGGCAAGGAAACGCTGACATCAGGAGACAGGAGACAGGAAACAGGAGACAGAGGACGGCGCGTATAGGTTGGGCTGAGCGAAGCGATGCCCAACGTTCCGCTTTCGCCTGAATGACGGAGAGGACGGCGCATATAGGTTGGGCTGAGCGAAGCGATGCCCAACGTTCCGCATGCGCATGTCAGGAATCAGGGATCAGGGATCAGATGAAAACCGATTTCAACCGCGAAAGGCGCGAAAGACGCGAAAGTCTTTGTAGGGGCACGGCGTGCCGTGCCCTATCGGCGGTATAGGTTGGGCTGAACGGAGGGAGAGCCACAACGTTCCGCTTTCGTATGAATAACGGAGAGGACAGAAGACTGAGCGGTTTTCGGCCTTTGTAATCAGGTATCTGTATTTTTTCAACACGGGCAAAGGGAATGAACATGAGCGAATCGACTCTTCGAACACGTGGAACGATGGGGTTTTCGGCGAAAGCGGCGGCGTGGCTCTTCGTCTGGATGATCGGAAGCGCGCCATTCGCCTGCGCTGCCGAGGAGGTTTCGACGGCCGCGTACGCAAAACAGATCGCGGAACTCGTCAACCGCGAGCGGACGAGCCATCGCCGCGAAGAACTGCGGCTCGACGCGGCGCTGTGCGAGGCGGCGCAGGCCCGAGCCGCCGAGATCGCGGTGAAATATTCGCATACGCGCCCCGACGACAGGGAGTTCCAGACGGCGCTCGACGACGAGGACATCTCCTACCGGATCGCGGAAGAAAACATCGGGCGCAGCAGCAGCCAGACGAAGCCCGAAGCGATCATGAAGGTCTGGATGGACGGGAAGGCGCAGCGCGACAATATCCTGAGGCCGCAATTCCTGCGACTCGGCGTCGGCGTCGTTGCGGGAAGCCGGGGCGAACTCTACTGGGTTCAGTTGTTCACGGGGCCGTGATGTTCAGAGGACAGGGGACGGGAGACGGGAGACAGATGAAAACCGATCGGGGTTTCAAAGCTTTTTCTTCGGCGGTGAAGCCGCCGCTAACTTCTCTGTCTCCTGTCCTCTGTCTCCTGATTCCTGAGGCCGGAGGCCGTTCTGTCTTCTGCCGCGCGCACTTCTTTTGCGTACGACCGCGCCGTGTCGCGCACGCCGTCCCAGTCGGTATAGTCGATTTCGGAGCATCCGTCGGCTTCTCCGCCCGTGATGAGCATGATGAGCCGGATGCACGCGCGGTCGAAGGCGCCGTAGCGCGGGTATTCGAGCGCGCCCGCGACGACGTCGACGCGCGTCGGCGCCCAGTTCGTTCTCTTCAACAGGCGGCGCGTGTAGGAGTGTTTCGCCGGGTCGCGCTTCTCGGGTTTTCGCGCCGTCAAGGAGACGGTCATCAAGAGCGTCGGCGTCGCGTCGAGCCACGCCTTGTGCGCGGCGATCGTTTCGTACAGCGCGCTTGTGAAAAAACCGTAACGGACCGAGACGATAAAGCCCGCGCCGACGTAGCTTTGAGCGTCGATCGTCGCGCCGTGCCGCAATTCCTCGACGTCGACGGCAAGGCCCGAATTTCTGATTTCGTCCGCGACGACGCCGGCGATTTTTCGGCTGTGGCCGAAGCGGCTGCTGTAAAAAAGCAGAACGCGCCTGGAGGGTTTTTTCTCAGGCATGGATTTTTCCGAAGGATTTTCGTCGAGCGTCATTTCCGGCGTCGTGTTTTTCATGGGCTTCTTATATTATGCAAGATAAGCATGACCGCATCGCCCGATTGGGGTGGATTTTTTTGATCGAGGTCTCTTTTGTACCTTGATTGGAATTCTTTTATCGAGGGAATCGTATGTTTTCATCCAGACTGTTGAAGGCGGGGATCGCCGCGCTCTTTCTTCCCGCGTGTATTTCCGTCGGCGTCGCCGCGCCGAAAAAACCCGCCGCGCCGAAACCCGTCGACCCTGTCGTCATCGAGCTTGAGCACCGGCTCCCGGAGGAGCAGGCCGAGCGCCTCCAACCGCTCGTCGATGCGTTCAACGCGCAGCAAAAGGCCGTCGATGTGCGTGTGTTGCGCCGGGTCGAGGGGCGGCCGCCGAAGCACCTCAACCTGGTGACGCGCGAAGAACACGCGCGTTTCGTCGCGAACAAGGCGCGCTTCAGGCCGATTGCCGACCTCCTGAGGGAGGCGAGGGTGGCTTTCAACGCAAGGAGCCTTTCTCCGGAACTCAAGAATGCGATGGTCAATGAGCGCGGGCAACTCCTGGCCTTGCCGGTCGCTTATTCGACGCCGGTTCTGTTCTTCAACAAAACGGCTTTCGAGAAAGCGGGGCTCGACCCGAATTCGCCGCCGAAGACCTGGCGTGAGGTGCAGGATGCCGCCGGAAAGCTCTACAAGTCGGGCGTACTTTGCCCCTTCACCACGTCCTGGCCGGCCTGGGTCATGATCGACAACATGAGCGCCTGGAACGGCGCGCGTCTGACCGACCCGCGCGGGCGGCTGGCGTTTGACGGCCTCGTGCAAATCAAGCACGTCGCGATGATGACGAACTGGTACAAGGCCGGTTACTTCCTGCCCTTCGGTGCGGCCGACGAGGCAGACCGCCGCTTTGCGTTCGGCGAATGCGCGATGCTGACGAGCGCGTCGTCGATTTACCCGACGCTTCGCGCGACAGGAGCGTTCGACGTGGGGGTTTCGACCCTGCCCTACCACGACGACGTTTATGGCGCGCCGAAAAACACGCTGACCGACGGCGCGTCGCTATGGGTCGCCAGCGGCCTGAAGCCCGCGGAAAGGCGGGCCGTCGGGCAGTTCCTGCGATACCTCGTCGCGCCGGACGTCCAGACGAGGATCACCGTCGTAGGCGGTTTTCTCCCGATGACGCCCGCGTCGCGCGCGGCGGTGACGAGTCATTTGCTCAAAGACGACGTCGCCGCCTTGCTGGTCGCGCAGACGCAGTTGAGCGCGAAGGCGCAACCGCCGCGCGTCCGCGTGTCACAGGTCGAGGCGGTGCGCATGATCGTCGACAAGGAACTCGACGACGTCTGGGCGAACGTGAAACCCGCGAAAGAAGCGCTGGAGACGGCGGTCGAGCGGGGGAACGCCGTACTCTTCGCCAAGCCGCCGCGTTCCGTGCCCCGAAAAGCGGCGAAAAAGTAAGAGGGATCAGGGATCAGATCAGTGAGCGGCGGCTTCGCCGCCGGAGTGGATATGTGAAACACCGATCGGAAACCCCTCCCCATCCCTCCCCTTGTCAGGGGAGGGAGTCACGCATCTCCCCTCCCTGACAAGGGGAGGGATGGGGAGGGGTTTCAAGAATCAGAAAAAGGAAACGGGAGACAGATTAAAACGGGAGACAGATTATTTTCCGGCGCTTCGCGCCGCATATTTTTCTCTGTCTCCTGTCCTCTGTCTCCTGACTCCTGTTACATCCGGTTCCGTTCCTGCACCGCGCGGTTGTACTGTTCGACGGCGCTGTTGAAACGGCTGGGGTTGTTCTTGCGCGCTTCGCGGTAATAGCCCGCGAACGCGATGAGGTTCTCCTCGATCGATTCGTAGCGGTCGATCCTTGGGAGCGTCTTCGACTTCGCGTCCGCTTTCGCGTCTTTTTCCTTGCGCTTGGCGTGCTCGACCTTCATCGCTTCGATATTGGTTTCCATCTCGGCGAGTTGCGCGTTGGCGGCGTCGAGTTTGGCCTGATCCTTGAAATCCTCGGCGGTGTCGAAGGTGTCGATGATCTTTTCGGCGGCGGCCATCGCCAAAGACGTGTGCATTTCGAGGAGCAGACCTTTCTTCTTGTACTCCGCCAGGGCCTTTTCGCTCGCCTGCTTGGCGACGATGTCGACCTGCTTGTCGAATTCATCGACGGCCGCGTACAGCGTCTGCATGCCTTCGTGGTAGGCGACGAGAAGCTGCTTGCCTTTTTCGCCCTTGTCGTCCTCGTATTTCTTGGCCTTGTTGTATTCCTGCAACTGATTCCACGTCGGAAGGAATTTGTCGACGACGCTCAGCAGGTTTTTCCCCGCCGCATCGACGCCCGCCGGGAGCTTTCCGGGGAGCGCGATCGCTTCCTGGAGCCTTTTGACGAAAACGTCGTCGAGCATGTACGAATCGGTGCGTATCTGTTGGAACTCGCCGTTTTTCGCTCTTTGCGCCGACCGGTCCTGCCTCTTTTTCTGGCTGATGAGAGGCATGATCCTGTTGTTCAGCTCGATGTATACTTGCGCTTTTTCACGCCAGTCGGTTTCGGCGTTTCCGCTGGATTTCTTTGCGGCGACGGCGTTTTTCTGACCTGCCGCGGGAGTCTCCGATTCGCCGCAGCCCGATAGAGCGATGCCCATGCACGCGAGCAGGGCCCAATACAGTTTTTTGCTCATGAACGTTTCCCTGAATAAGAAGTAAGGATGAAAGGTGGGACAATCCCTGAAAATCCGAACTCGATATTATACTTACTGACGGCGCCCAGGGAAAACGAAATTCGCCGTTTGGAACTTCGGTGCTAGAATCCCGAATCCCTCAACCACCGCATTGCCGATGTTTCCGATGAAAAGCGCTGAAATCCGCGAAAAATTCCTCCGTTTTTTCGAATCGAAGGGGCACACGATCGTCGCTTCGAGTTCGCTCGTGCCGCACAACGACCCCAGCCTGCTTTTTACGAACGCGGGGATGAACCAGTTCAAGGACGTTTTCCTGGGCTTCGATACGCGCCCCTACGTGCGCGCGACGACGGCGCAGAAGTGCGTCCGCGCGGGCGGAAAACACAACGACCTCGAAAACGTCGGCTATACGGCGCGTCATCAAACCTTCTTCGAGATGCTCGGCAATTTTTCGTTCGGGGACTATTTCAAGCACGACGCACTGCTTTATGCGTGGGAACTTCTGACCGACGTATTCCGGCTGCCGCCTGAACGCCTCTGGGCGACCGTCTATGCCGAGGACGACGAGGCGTATTCGATCTGGCACGATACGATCGGGCTTTCCGAAGAACGCATCGTCCGCATCGGCGACAACAAGGGTGCGCGCTACGCGTCCGACAATTTCTGGATGATGGGCGACACCGGCCCCTGCGGCCCGTGTTCCGAAATCTTCTACGACCACGGCGAAGGCATCCCCGGCGGTCCGCCGGGGTCGCCCGACGAAGACGGCGACCGTTACATCGAAATCTGGAACAACGTCTTCATGCAGTTCAACCGCGACGAGAACGGCGTCCTGCACAAGCTGCCGCGCCCGTCCGTCGACACCGGAATGGGTCTCGAGCGCATCGCCGCCGTCCTGCAACACGTCAACAGCAATTACGATACCGACGTGTTCGCCAATCTCGTGAAAGCCGCGGCGCGCGAGACGAGCGGCGCCGACCTGCAAAGCCCGTCGCTGCGCGTGCTCGCCGACCACATCCGCGCGTGTTCCTTCCTGATCGCCGACGGCGTCATTCCCGGAAACGAAGGGCGCGGCTACGTCCTGCGCCGCATCATCCGCCGTGCGATACGCCACGGCTACAAACTCGGCGCGCGCGCGCCGTTTTTCCACCGCATCGTCCCCGACCTCGTCGCCGAGATGGGCGGCGCCTACCCCGAACTCGTTTCGGGCCGCGCGCGCATCGTCGGGACTCTGAGCCAGGAAGAAACGCGCTTCTTCACGACGATCGACAACGGAATGGCGATTCTGGAGGGCGAACTTAGGTCGCTCAAAGCGGGTCGGGCCTTCGACGGCGAAACGGCGTTCAAGTTGCACGACACCTTCGGCTTTCCGCTGGACCTGACGGCCGACGTTTGCCGCGAGCGCGGCGTGGCCGTCGACGAGACCGGTTTCGAGGCGGCGATGGCGCGACAGAAAGAACTCGCGCGCGCCGCCGGGAAATTCAAAATGGCCGCCGCGCTCGAATACGCGGGTCCCGAGACCCTCTTTCACGGCTACGAATCGCTCGAATTCCAGGGGCGGGCGATCGCGCTTTACCGCGAAGGCGCGGTCGTCGACGAATTGCTCGAAGGCGATTCGGGGACCGTCGTCCTCGACCAGACGCCGTTCTACGCCGAATCCGGCGGGCAAGTCGGCGACCGCGGCGTCCTGCGCGCGCCCGACGCGATCTTCGCCGTCGAGGATACGCAGAAAATCCAGGCCTCCGTCGTCGGGCACCAGGGCGTGCTGAAAACCGGGCGGCTCAAGGTCGGCGACCCGGTCGACGCGCGTGTCGATACCGCGTCGCGCCGCCGGACGATGCGCAATCACTCGGCGACGCATTTGATGCACAAGGCATTGCGCGAAGTCCTCGGCGCACACGTGCAGCAAAAAGGCTCGCAGGTCGACGCGGCGCGGACGCGCTTCGACTTCTCGCACGACCGTCCGATGACCGGCGACGAGATCCGCCGCGTCGAAGCGCTCGTCAACGCCGAAATCCTCGAAGACGCCGAATGTCTGCACCGCGTCATGCCGATCGACAAGGCGCGCGAAATCGGCGCGATGATGCTCTTTGGCGAAAAATACGGTGAAAACGTCCGCGTCGTCGACATCGGTTCGTCGCGCGAATTTTGCGGCGGAACGCACGTGCGGCGCACCGGAGAAATCGGCGCTTTCCTGATCGTTGCCGAGAGCGGCATCGCGGCGGGGATTCGGCGTGTCGAAGCCGTGACGGGCGACAACGCGATTGCCCGTATGCGGGAGACCGAAGACGCCTTGGGCCAAGTGGCGGGGCTTCTGAAGGTCGCGCCCGCCGACGCGCCGACGCGTGTCGGCGCGCTGATCGCCGAAGCCCGTCAGGCCGAACGCGAGCGCGCGCAGCTCAAAAACAAACTCGCGTCGGTGCAAGGCGGCGACCTCGCCGCGACCGCGGTCGAAGTCAAGGGCGTGCGCGTTCTCACGGCGACGCTCGAAGGCGCGGACATCAACGCGCTCCGCGCGACGGT